>JBLIOL010000112.1:0-14674 GCA_047639615.1 Planctomycetota bacterium
TCGGGAAAGGCTCGAGCTATTCCTAGCCGTCTGCGACGGCGTCCAGCACGCACATCAGAAGGGGCTCATCCACCGCGACTTGAAGCCCTCGAACCTGCTGGTGATGGAGCTGGATGGAAGTCCGCTCGTAAAAGTCATCGACTTCGGGGTGGCGCGCGCCACCACGGGTACCTTGGCGGAGCAGAGCTTACACACCATGGTCGGCCAGGTGCTCGGTACGCTCGACTACATGAGCCCCGAGCAGGCCGACCCCACTGGCGCGGACCTCGACACGCGCTCGGACATCTACTCCCTGGGCGTTGTGCTCTATCAGCTCGTGAGCGGGCTTCTACCCTTCGACCACTCGGTCTCTGAGGACATCCCCTTGTCCGAGGTGCAGCGTGCGATCCGGGAGAAGCACGCGCCGACGCCTAGCACGCGGCTCAAGCGCGAGAAGGGTACAGCGCAGACTATCGCGCCCTCGCACGGAACGGATGAACGCTCGCTCGTGCGTCAACTCACCGGGGACCTGGATTGGATCTGCCTGAAGGCATTAGAGAAGGAGCCAAGCCGGCGTTATGCCTCGGCTTCTGAGCTGGCGGATGATGTGCGCCGGCACCTAGCCAACGAACCGGTGCTTGCCGGCCGGCCAAGCGCGGCCTATCGGGCGAGCAAGTTCGTACTGCGGAACCGAGTGGCCGTGGCTGCGGGCGTTCTTGTCGGGTTCGCTGCAATTGCAGGCATCTTTGGCATCCTGCTTGGCCAACTCGTCGCCCGCGCACAGCGTCCGAATGCGGACGGTTATCGCCTGCTCAGGCTCGAGGAGCGCGCCGGCAAACTGTGGCCGGCTCATCCGGAAATGATTAAGCCCTTTGTGGATTGGCTGGAAGAAGCGAAAGACCTGATGGCGGGTTACGAGGGCTATCGCGCGGAGTTGGCTGAGATCCGTGAGCGCGCCCCGGAGCGGTCGGATGAGGAGATAATCGAAGACCGCGACAACTTCGCGGGGGCCGATGCTCTTAACTCGAAGGAAGAAACGCTTGAGCAGCTGCAGCAATGGCTCAAGCCCGATGATCCGGATGACCTCGAGAGTAAGTTCCCAGGTACTCGAGAGGCCATTCGCGCGAACATCGCGAAGCTAGAGCCAGAAATTGCTGAACTCAAGGTTGGGTTTGGGGCCCAACGTACCTGGACGTTTCCGAATGTCGCCGACCAGGCGCGGCACGATGTGCTGACGAAATTAGTCAAGGGACTAGTCAGGCTTCGAGATCCCGAGACGGGTCTCCTCGGCGAGGAGGGCGTTTCGCCGGAGCATGGCTGGAGCATTCCAAAGCGACTCGCGCTTGCCTTACGGTTCCGCGCCGGGATTGCTGCCGGCGGGGAATGGGATCAATCCTGGATTGACGCAATCGAGGCCATTAGGTCCCACCAAGACTTCGGAGGTTTTGAGCTGCCGAGACAGGTGGCACTGGTGCCGATCGGGACGGATTCTGACTCGGGTCTTCAGGCGTTTTGGCACCCCGCGACCGGGATAGAGCCAACCCGCGACCTAGCAAGCAGTAGATTCGTGTTGACGGATAAGACTGGCCTTGTGTTTGTGCTCATCCCGGGCGGGACGTTCATGATGGGCACGCCAAAGACTAGCCCGGGGGCACCGAACCACGAATCTTATCTCGGCGGGAACGAGTTTCCCGCGCACCCCGAGAGCGTCGGCCCATTCTTCATCTCGAAGTTCGAGATGAGCCAGGCCCAGTGGGAGACAGCGTGGAATGCGAACCCCAGCTTGATCCAATACAACATGGGGCTCTGGCGCGAGCCGACCAACCCGATCACTTTGGTGAGTTGGGATGAGTGCGACGAGACGCTTCGTAGGTTGGGTTTAGTTCTGCCGATAGAGAAGCAATGGGAGTACGCGGCACGCGCAGGAACCGAGAGTACTTGGTGGCCGGGGGACGACTTGAGCCTTCTGCAGGACGTGGCAAATGTTGGTGACGAGACTACGTTCAGGTACTTTTGGCATCGGAACTACTCGAACGATGACCCTAACCGTGAGTTCGACGCGAGCTCAGCCTTGCCGATGCCAAATGGGGCCTCGTTCAAATGGACGGAGGTGAGCGGCCTGGACAGTGGGCGCCTCACCGTTGATAGCGTGCACTCGAACGCTGCGAACGGCTGGGGACTGCACAACGTTCACGGCAACGTGTCGGAGTTCTGCCTTAATCAACCGTACCAGTATGGAACGGAATCTGGGCGCGACTCATCGACAGCCCTGCTTCGGTCGGTTCGAGGGGGCAACAAGCAGCTTCCCGCCAGTTTTGCAAAGTCCGCCTCGCGCTCGGATCAGAGTCGCGAGGACCGACGGCCCGGAGTAGGGATCCGGCCCGCGCTAGCAATTAGTCGCTGACTTACACGGGCCGATGCTTAGTTTCGCGCCCAGCTAATCCGCGTGGGTGCGCTCGTCTGCTACGGGAGCAGGGAGGGCATCTCCCTGCTCCAGGCTGACTACTTCTTCGGCAGGGTGGCGAACTCGACGCCGGCCATTTTCTGGACGACGCGGATGACTTGCATGCTGTAGCCGAACTCGTTGTCGTACCAGACATAGAGCACGCAGTGATTGCCGTTCACGATGGTGGCGGCGGAGTCGACGACGCCGGGGAAGCGCGATCCAACGATGTCGGTGGAGGACACTTCGGTCGATTGCGTGTAGTCGATCTGCGAGGCCAGGTCGGAGTGCAAGGCCATGCCGCGCAGGTACTCGTTGAGTTCCTTGGCGGTTGTCTCACGCTCGAGGGCGAGGTTGAGAATCGCCATGGAGACGTTGGGGGTTGGGACCCTGATGGCGTTCCCAGTTAACTTGCCCTCTAGCTCGGGGATGGCCTTGGAGACAGCCTTGGCAGCACCGGTTTCGGTGATGACCATGTTGAGGCCAGCCGCTCGGCCCCGGCGTGTCTTGGGATGGTAGTTGTCGATCAGGTTTTGATCGTTGGTATAGGAGTGAACCGTCTCGACGTGGCCGCTGGTGATCCCGAAGCCGTCCAGCACCGCGCGAAGCACGGGTGTGATGGCGTTGGTGGTGCAGCTGGCGGCGGAGACGATGTTTTCGTCCTCGCTGATCGCGTCGTCATTGACGCCGAAGACGACGTTCTTGATGTCGCCTTTTCCGGGAGCGGTCAGCAGAGCCTTGCAGGCGCCCTTGGCCTCGAGGTGTTTGCCTAGGCCCTCCCGATCACGCCACTTGCCCGTGTTGTCGATGACGATCGCGTCCTGGATTCCGTACTCGGTGTAATCGACCTCGTCCGGGGCGTTGGAGTAGATGACCTTGATGAAGTGGCCGTTGGCGATCAGTGCGTCGTTCTCTGTGTCGACTTGGATCGAGCCAGCGAAGCGGCCGTGGACCGAGTCGCGGCGTAGCAAGCTGGCGCGCTTGTAGAGGTCGTCATCGGAGCCGCGGCGTACAACGATTGCGCGCAGGCGCAGCACGTCACCACTTCCGGCCCGCTCGATCAGCAGGCGAGCTACGAGGCGACCGATGCGGCCGAAGCCATAGAGCACCACGTCTTGGGGTTTCTCGAGTACCTGCTCCGAGAGTTCCTCCATGCCCTGCAGCTTTCTTTGCAGGAAGGCTGCCGGTTCGGGCGAACGGTCCTCGCCAATCCATTCCACGGCCAGCTTGCCGAGGTCGATCCGGCAGGGGCGCAGCTCCATCTTCATCAGCTGCTCGAGCAGCGGGAAGCTATCGCGTATGGAGAGGGTGTTCTTCTCGAACTTGCGTACCCAACGATGCTCCCTGAGGATACCGATCGGCGTCTTCTCGAAGAGAGGGCGCCCATACATGATGATGATGACGTTGCTTTCGCGAAGCAGCCGCCCGATGAGGGGCACGGCAGCCTCTGCAAGGAAGATGTCTTCGTTCCACTCCTTAAGGTGACTGTCAGTGAGTCCTTGACTCATGGTTTCCGCTCTCGAGATCGTGTCTGGGGGAGATGGAGTGCTGTAAGGTCGGCGTGAAGAGTAGCTTCGTGCGCCAGGAAGGCCAGCCTAGTGGACTGGCTGTTCGGCACTGACTCAAGATTAGACACTCGAGGCGGCTCGGTTGTGCCCTCGGCGCCGGCAGGCGGTCCCGTGGCGCCGATGTTATATCACCGGGCGCGGGCCTCGAGGACCAGGTCCAGATGGTGGCGGGCTAGGAGGGTGGTCTCGTTGTCGGCGCCGTAGTGTTTGTTCCGCAGTTCAAAGCAGGTGCGCAGTTGAGACTCTGCCTCTTTGAGTTTTCCTGCGTCGTGCAGCACCCGGCCTAGGATGAACAGGGCATTCGTGGATTGAGGGTGCTGCTCACCGAGCTGTTCACGAGAGCCGGTGAGCATCCTGCGTGCTAATTCTTCAGCTTCCTTGAGCCGGCCCATCTCGAGCAGCAAGCTTGCAAGGTTGCCCTGTCCGATAAGTGTCCCGAGGCCGTGCTCCCCGAATTCCAGGTGGTAGCCCTCAAGACTCTTGCGCATCATCTCCGCGGCTTCCTCAAGATGGCCTTCTATATGAAGCAGGCTGGCTTGGTCCATGAGGGCCACCGGGCTGTCCGGGCCGTTGCGCTCGATTGACAGAGCCACACGCTCGCGCTGGACTACGAGGTAATCCTCATCTGTACCGGTGTGCGGCAGGGCCATGATGAGCCACCTGAGCGAGTCTCGAATCTCCGGTGAGTCCGCAGGCAGTACTAATCGCTGTCGTTCCAGCGCGGATTGAATGAGCTCGGTGGCCTGCTCGTACTCATTTTGACCGTGGCGGATATGGCCGAGTAGAGACAAAGATCGCAGGGTCGCGGGATGGTCGTCACCTTGTTCGCGCTGGTGTATTTCAAGAGCGCGCTCCTGGAGTGGTGCGGCCTGGCTCACCAGGCCTAGGCGGTGCATTGTTATCGACAAGGTCTCGAAGAGGCGCGCCTGCACCAAGGGCAGGTCCTCGAATTGTTCCTCCAGCGCCACTTGGGCTGTACTGAACAGGGTCTCGTCAAGGAACTGCATGGCGATGGCCGCGAAGTCAGCCTCGCCTAGGAGCTGTTGGAGCTCCTCGGTCCGTGCATCCAGCTCGGCGTTGGATCCTGCGATGGCTCGCACGCGCTGCACTCCTTCCACGGTAGTCTGCTCGAGGCGCCCTGCCATGGCGCCCAAATCGACGAGGTCCCATTGGTCTGTGTAGAACACCGCGACCCGCTCCAATTCGTCGGCGCGCTGATGACTGTCGAAGGCGTAGCTGACGGCGACGGTCGTGCCTATGATGGCGGCTACCAGGGTGGTCATCACGCCTCCAACCAAGGCCTTGTTGCGCCGTGCGAACTTCCGTAGCTGGTAGATCGTCGAGGCTGGACGCGCCCTGATCGGCTCGTCGGCCAAGTGTCGCCGGATGTCCGCTGCCATCTCCGCCGCTGATCCATAACGGCGCTCGCGATCCTTCTCGAGTGCCTTGGCGACGATGGTATCGACGTCCCCACGTAGGCCGCGGTCGATCGTTCCCAAGCTTGTTGGCTCGTCTTCACGAATGGCGCGCACCGCATCGTGGAGCATCAAGCCCTTCGAGTGATGGGGCAGCGAGTGAGTCAGCAGCTCGTAAGCGAGCACGCCGAGCGTGTACACATCGCTGCGCGGATCGATGGCACTGGGGTCCCCGGAGGCCTGCTCGGGGCTCATGTAGGAGACCGTGCCGATGATCTGGCCCGTTGACGTTTGCAGGGTGTTGGTGGTGAGGTCCGGATCAGCGACGCGCGCGATGCCGAAGTCGAGCACCTTCAGCTGGGTCGTGGTGCGCTTAGCCAGGTCCTCGGTGCGGTCCTGATTCGTCCCGATGGTTGCCGTTATGGAAGCGGCGAGGATGTTGGCGGGCTTCAGGTCACGGTGAATCACCCCGCGCTCGTGTGCATACTGGATCACGTCGCACAACTCTGCGAGCAGGGCTAGGCGCTCGACGTTATCCAAGTCCTCCGCATTGGCATAGTCGGTGATCGGAAGGCCGTCGACCAGCTCCATGGCGAAGTAGGGCTGGCGCCCATGCCCAGCGTCGAAGGTGGAGGCCTCGAAGATCTGCGCGATACCAGGATGCTGGAGGCGTCCCAGCAGTTCGGCTTCCCGCTTGAATCGGCGCAATGCGTCACCCGTCGATTGCATCGGGTTCAATAGCTTCAGTGCCACCCTGCGGCGCGGTGCGGATTGCTGTGCCTCGTAGACGACGCCCATCCCGCCGCTGCCGATCTGCCGCAGGATCTGGTAGTCGCCGATCGTCTCCGGTAGCCAGGGGGTGCTGGCCATGCTGACGACTTCGTCGAGGCCTTGCCGTGCGGCCTTGAGGCTCGCATCGGCAAAGGCGTCATCAGTACCGTCCGAATCGTCCGCGCATGCGGCGAGTAGCTCTAGAACCCGTGTGCGGAGATCCTGGTCGTCGCCACAGGCACTATCCAGGTACTGATCGAGGTCCTCACCAAGCAGCCCATGCGCGCCGCTCAAAACCTCGAAGCTACGCGCATACCGCTCGGAGTCTTCGGTCATTGCGCCGGCTTGAGTTCGGTGCGGAGCCAGGCCTTGGCCATCAGCCAGTCGCGCTCGATTGTGTTGTCTGAGACTTCAAGAACCTTGGCAGCTTCGGCAATGGTGAGCCCGCCCAGGATGCGCAGTTCGACGACGCGACCGTGGCGCGGGTTGAGCTTCGTAAGACGCGACAGCGAGTCATCCAGGTCGACGAGGTCGATCTCGGCCGCATCCAAGGCGCCGAGGCCCTCACCGAGGGCGATTCGCTCGTAGTGCCCCCCGCGTTTCTGGGTCGCTAGGCCTCGGGCATGGTCAGTCAGAACCTGGCGCATGGCCTGGCTGGCGATGGCGAAGAAATGGGCTCGATCATCGATCGAGTCCATGTGACCCACGAGTTTCATCCAAGCCTCATGGATTAAGGCTGTGGGTTGCAGGGTGTGCTCCTTGCGTTCGCCGGAAAACAGCCGCCCAGCGAGCGCACGCAGCTCGGAATAGACCACCGGCAACAGCGACTGGACCGCTGATTCCTCGCCCTCGCGGGCGCTCTGCAGCATCCGAGTGAGGGTCTTGGGGTCAGGTGTTTGCATGAGAGGGGCCGGACCGATCGCAATTGAGGCACCGATGAAAAGTAATTGTAACCCGGGATGTCGGCCCAAGAGGCGCCAGGCGGGGGAAACCGCTTGGGCCGGAAGGAAACGACGGATCGCGTGGGGGAGCCAGAGGCCCGACCTCGCCAAGGACTCTGTGTGAGTCCTGCGCTCACCCCTTTCTCTTTCTTTCGGGGCCCATGGCCCCAGCTTGAACCACCAGCGAGCACATGCGACCCCTCACATCTCCTCTATGCCCCGGCGCGCGAGCCATATCGCTGCCCGAGGCGTACGCGCCAATTCGAACTCACCTGCGCCTGAGGTTCCTCGGGACAATGGCGGGTCTCGCTGCTGCGGTCGCCTCGCCCGCAACCGCTCAGGGTCCTCCCGTTCCCGATTTTTCTTTGCGTGAGTCCTTTGCCCTGACTGGCAACGAGAACAACCTTCTTGCAGTGCGAGACATGGACAACGACGGTGTCCTTGATGTCGTGATGAGCAACTGGAGTCCGGGTCGCCTCTCGATCCTGGAGAAGGAGGGAGCCGCCCTCGTTTATAGGTTCACTCCGGCCCCGGCTGTAGGAACCCAGGTTCGGGC
Organism: Planctomycetota bacterium; assembly: GCA_047639615.1. GTDB lineage: Bacteria > Planctomycetota > UBA1135 > UBA1135 > CAYWNK01. The sequence goes on from JBLIOL010000112.1 coordinate 7,674, forward strand.
GCCTTTCGTCGCTGAGGTCGACGGTGATGCCACACCTGAGCTTGGGTTTGGAGAACTCACCGGTTCCTGGCGCGTCTACGAGTCGAACGGGAATAACTCCTACGTACAGAGGTTCTCCACCAGTATTTGGGTTCCGGAGGCCACTGCATCGGGAGACTCCGACGGCGACGGGAACCGAGAACTCTTCGTCGCATCGGAGGCCAATCCTAGTCAGCTGCTCACCTTCGAGGCGCAGGGCGACAACCTCTACGTGGAGCAGCCCATGCTCCAGTTCGATAACCAAGTGAACGCTCATGTCACAGGAACAATGGACATGGACGGCGATGGAAGTCCCGAGATGCTCTTCGCGGACTACAACACTTCATGGCACACCCACATAACCGAGAACGGAGTGACCATCTTCTCCGACCTCGGGATGTTGGGCACAGTCCTAGGTGATACCGATGGCGACGGCCTCGGCGAGTTCATGGGAAACGTATTGGGAACCGGGAACCTTCGAATCTACGAAAGCACGGGATCCAACAATCAGTTCCAGGTCCTTTTCGATGGTCCAAAGCTAGGGTACTCCGCCCTCGACTGGGATCACGACGGCACGACCGAGTTCGTCAAGATCGATGGCAACACGTTCAGTCTGGCACGCCTCGTCAATGGCATCTTCGTGGACTTCTACCAGAGCGGAGCTCTACTGCAGGACAACTCTGGAACGATCAACCGGGTCTTGCCGATCCACGATACGAATGGCGACGGAGCCTCCGAGCTCGCGATTCTTCAAGGCATCGGCGCCACGCCTCGGCTCAGTATCCTCGATGCGCCTGTTCCGCCGGTCGTGCTTCCTGAGCTTACTGATGAGTTCATCGCTGGCCTTTCGGACTGGACGGTGCAGTCCACCCAGGAGAACTTGCCCGTCGAGACAGAGGTGTTAGCCAACCCGAACTGCGACCCGGTGATCGAGATCGCTGCGACGCCGGACTCGGGCTACAACGGCAGCAATCTGCCCTCGACCGTTCTGACCTCAGACGCCCTCGGTGCGGTCGAGAACTTCGACATTGCTGTCTCGTTCGCCGGCTCGGCTCTCATGGGTGGCGGCCACTCCCAGGGCGTGATCTTTGGCTTTCAGGATCCGAATAACTACTACGTGGCCTCGGTCTTCCCCGGTTACGGAGGGAGCGCCCTGCGCCTCGAGAAGGTCGTCAACGGCGGCCTGACGTCGATCTTCTCGGGCTCTGGGGGGAACTACAACGTCGGTTTCACCTGGGCCAAAGGGGACGACAATAGCGTGACGATGCCTGACGCAATGCGCATCGTGCGCAGCGGTAGCCAATTCGAGTTGTACACGGCTAGCGGCCCCAGCGGTTGGAGCTTGACCCGCAGCTGGAGCGACAGCTCCTATCCCAGCGAGCCCACCCTGGCGGGCTTCGGTGAACGCTTTAACGTCTTCGGTGCACTACCCGTGGGCACACGCTTCGCCGTCTTCGGCTCCGGTGACTCGGGCATAGCTGATGTGCTGGCATCCACTGGGATGACTCTGTCACAGAGCATCTCCGGCGAGTCGCCCTGTGGTGACGAGACGGCGCCCGTTGTTAGCATCACGGCACCTGTCGACGGTTCTGTGATCGGGAGCTTGAGCGTAGACGTCGAAGCCACGGTGGTGGACGAAAGCGAGACGGTGGTGACATCTACTCCGACCGGCCTCATGCCTGCCGTGCTACCCGAGTACATGGGAACACTCGCACTGGATGTAGAGGGAGAGAACGTGATTACCGTCTCGGCGACGGACGACTCTAGCAATTCGGCCGCTACCTCCGTTCTTGTCTACCGCGATACGATTTCGCCTGTAGTCGAGATTTCGCCTGGCGAAGGCACTGTCGTCAGCTCTCCTATCTCGAGCTTCGGAATCACGGTGACCGATCAGACTGAAACAGAGGTGAATGTCCATGGGCAGCCTGCCGGGACGGCCTTGGTGGCTGATGGTGAGACCTTCGGTGTCGCGTCGACCATGCTGACGGGCACGATTCTGCTCTGGGAAGAGGGCGTCAACACGATCGTTGTGGAGGCTACCGATGCAGCGGGTAACACGACCCTCGTAACTCGCAATGTGATTCTGGATACGACGGCACCTGTTGTTGAAATTGCTAGTCCCGTCAATGGGGCCTGCTATGGAGTTGGATCCGATCTGGAGATTCCGCTTAGCGCAGAGGTCAACGATGCCACTGCGACAGAGGTTTCTGGGGCGCTCACGGGCTCTCTTGAGGCTGGCGGCGGCACGCTAATGGGCACCGTTACTCTCGTGGAAGGGGTCAACTCTATCTCCGTCACGGCCACCAACCCGGGTCTCATGCTCGTGGGTACGGACACGGTCAGCGTGACGCTAGACACGATCGCCCCTACGGTCGAAATCGCTACGCCCGAGGATGGCGCCTGCGTCCGCGGAACGATTGAATTCCATGCAACGACTGCCGATGTTCTGCCGGGTACGGTGGACTCATCGGTCTTCTTCGTGGACGGAGTGGCCTTGGCGGCGGCCGAGCTGTACACCGTGGACACCCTGTTGTTGAGCGAGGGGCTGCACGAGTTGAGCGTGCTCGCCACCGATACTTGCGGCAATGAGACGACAACTTCAGTCGAGATCCTGGTCGACAACATTGCCCCGGACCTGATCCTGAGCAACCCTTTCGATCTTGAATGGGTGGCCGGCGAGATCAGCTTCGACGCGTCAGCTACCGATGGCGGCTCTGGCCTCGCTAGCATCACAATGCTGGCGGCGAATGCCGCGCCGACGGTGGATGGCTCACTGAGCTACGAGTTCCCGGCCGCTTACGGCACGGCCTCGAGCCTTGTGGATACCTACGCAGCTTCTGGTGGTGTCGACGGTGAGATGGAATTCGAGGTGACTGCAACGGACTGCTCGGGCAACTCGAGCACGGTGGCGGTTACCGTCAACGTCGACAATTCCGCGCCGACGAAGGCGGGGATCTCGCCGGCTGATGGTTCGGTCGTTAAGTGCTTGCTGGAGATCAGCTCCGAAGTGTCCGACGAGAACCTGGCCAGTGTCCAGTACGTGCTCGATGGTGTGGCCTATCCCGTGATGACGGTGCCGCCCTTCGAGATGGACTACGACAGCCGCGAGCGCCTCGACGGTGACTTGGCGATCACGCTGATCGCTACGGACCTTGCTGGCAATGTGACGAGTTGCACCTCGAATGTGACCATCGACAACTTGGAGCTGAAGCTCAAGCCGCGTAGCTTGAAGCTGAAGTCGAAGGGTGGTAGCAAGTCGGTGAGTGCATCGATCGAAGGTCAGAGTGCAGCACTCATGCTGGACGTTGAACTCGAGGACATCATGCTCTGCGTGCCTGGCGGGTCGCCGATTCCTGCGACCTCCTTCCACGGCCACGATGGTGGCTGGCTCTGTGTGGATGAGCATCATGCCTCTCACCGCGGCCACCGGAAAGGCCATCGTCACGGACACCATGGCGCTGAGGCCAAGGTGCATGTGAAGTTCGACCGTCGCCTATTGATCGGTTCCATACGAGGTGCCGGCCATACGAGTGGCTATGTGGAAGTGACCTTGAAGGTGACGAAGGATGGCAGGACCTACGTCATCGGAACCAACCGCATGAAGGTGAAAGGTTAGTCATGAGGATGCGGACGATGCTTCTGGTAGTACCGGTGGTCTACCTGGCCTGGAGTGGTGTATGGCGGTTGCTTGAGAGCAGCGGTCCTGCCAGGAGCACCGTCGCGCCTGCGGCAATCTCACCGGAGGTTCAGGCCTCCGGTGAGGGCGGCGCCCAGCCGGAAGCGGTTGAATTGGTCGGGGCTAGCCCGGTGCCCACGGATCTCTCGGAGACTAAGGTGACCAGCCCAGAGGAGGTGCGCGAGGTTCTGCGCATCACACGCGAGGCAACAGGTGCAGATCGCCAGGCTCTCGTTCAAGCGGCCCTGCATGCGGAAGATGCGCTGGTAGCAGGCAATGCGATCTTGGCGCTTGGACGCTTGGGAGCTTTCTCCTCGAGCGCGGATCTACTGGGGCTGCTGACCGACTCGCGCTTGCGCGTGCGGCAGGATGCAGCCAAGGCCTGCGGGCTGGACGGACGTGTGGAGGCGCTGCCCTATCTCGAACAGGCTCTAGAGGCCCGTGATGAGATGGTAAGGCCGCTTGTGATCAAGACCTTGGGGATGATCGGTGGGGACCGTGCGCGGGAGCTTCTTGAGCGAGCCCAGGCCGACCCCTTGGCTAGCAAGACGGACCGTGTGTTTGCGCGTGCTGCACTGAAGAGTATGTAGGTTCGGGCGGGCAGCATGGGCTCTACCCCGGGAACGGCCACGGTCGTTCCCGGGGGATCCCAGCTCTCGATATGCTTGGCCTGCAGAGTCCCTGACTCGTGATGCTCGTCTATATGGCTGCCGTCAGCCCTATAGATCGATCCATGGGATTCTTCCAAGTAGCGGCCCTGCTCGGGGCGGTATCTAACCCTTCCGCTGCATCGGGCAGAGTGGACTTCAGTCAGGATGTTCGCCCGATTCTGTCGGAGTTCTGTTTTACCTGTCATGGACCCGACCAGGCACAGCGACAGGCGAAGTTGCGTTTGGATCTGGCGGAGGGTGCTCTGGGGGAGCGCCGGGGGGGGGCGGTCATCGTGCCCGGGAACGTTGAGGAGAGTGAGCTCGCGTACCGTGTGGCGACGCAGGACGAGCACGACATCATGCCGCCTCTCAAGGCGAAGAATCCGATGTCGGCGGAGCAGATCGAGATTCTGCAGCGCTGGATCGGCGAGGGTGCGACCTACGCTAGCCACTGGGCCTTCGTCCCGCCGTCCAAGACCGAGCTGCCTGGGGAAGCAGGCGAGCTGGGCAATCCCGTGGACGCGTTCATTCACGAGCGTCTCGGTGAAGAGGGGCTTGTGCCCGCCAATGCCGCCAGCAGGGAAGCGCTCATTCGGCGGGCCAGCTTGGACTTGAGCGGGCTGCCCCGACCTTGGGCGAGCTCGATGCCCTTCTGGCAGACCAGGAGCCGCGGGCATTCGAGAGACTCGGTGACACGCACGTGCTCCAGCTTCTGATGGCGGAAAGGTTGGCTCTCGATTGGCCGGACCTCGCGCGCTACGCGGACGCCAATGGCTGCTCCAGCGACGACCATCGGGATATGTGGGAACGGCGCGATTGGGTGATCAGGGCCCTTGCTAAGACGGACCTTCTCAGTCGTCGGCGGCGTCGTCGGCGTCGGCGGGCTTGCGGCTGCGGCGGAAGAGGCGGTTGCGCGGAATCACGTCGACGCCAGACTCAGCCATCTGGACCGCCAGTATGCGGAATTGACCCTGCTTTAGCACGCTGACGACCTTGGCGGCCAGCTCCTGGAACTCCCCCCGTTCTCCGGCGGTTTGCTCGAGGGACTCAAGCCAGTAGGTGTCACGCGAGAGGCCCATGGCGACGAGAGCAGCGGACTGCTCGAGCGCGGACCCACTCTCGAAGGCTAGCTTCAGACGCTCCTGCACATCCTCGTTCGGTTCCAACCAGCCCATGCCGATCAATGCGTTTTGACGCAGGAGACCGTCCTTCTTGTGGACCGAGGCTTTGAGTAAGAGGCTGCGCACGGACTGGCTGTCGGAGCCGCAGGCGCCCAAGGCGCGCAGAATGTTCTTCTTGATCTCGGGCTCGCGTTCCTTCTTGTACTGCTTGCTGAGCGCGGAGACCGCTTCAGGAGCGGCCAGCTGTTCCATGGCGACCACAGCTTCCGTGCGTAACCTCGCGTCGCCCGTCGAGACAAAGTCCTCGAGCACCTCCCAGTAGCTCCTGGGGGAGACCTCACCGATGGCTCGGATCATCTTCGGCACGAGGTCTTGCCCACGGCCGCCGCCACCGCCGCCGCCTTTCCCACCGCCCTTGCCACCGCCGCCAGCGCGGGCCCCGCCGCCGCTCCTGAGGAACTTCTGGATAGCGTCGCGTGCTTCCTCCAGGTCAGCCTTGGCCAGCCTGAGGTAGAGCTGCGCCATCTTGGCCTGGGGGATGCCACCCTTCTTTAGGTCGGAGATGATCTCGAGGGCCTCCTCGCGCGTCACGGGTCGACCGTTCTCGGCTGCCTCAGGGTCCGAGACTCCGCCCGGAATCCAACGCCGGGGCCTTCGACTCTTGCTGGATTCCTTACCCGCGTAGTCCGGATTGATCCGGCGCTGCGCTTCATGAAAACACCACTCTAGTTCGCCCGCGCTGACCTCGTAGGGGACCGAGAGCAGCACGGCGCCGTCCGGTGCGAGCCATACGTGTTGTGGCGCCACCACGAAGCCCCCCTCGTTGGCCTTCAGGATCTTGGTGCGCACATCGACGTCGATGTCACGGTGCTCATCGCAGGTGATGGCCCCCAGGCGTCGGCAATCACCGCCCTTGTCGTGCAGTCCGATGGAGGCCACTAGATTGACCGTCTGCGTCGCGAGGCCGACCACGGTTCGATTGTGATAGACCTTCTTCGCCATCCGATCGTTGCCCACGTCACCGTCCATGTTGACGGCCACGAAGAGCACTAGACCCTGAGTCTTGGCTCGCTCGAGGGCCGCCTCATAGCTGCGCTCCCAATTGATGTCAGCGGCGCGGGTCCCAGCGCCCGCACTCATCAGGCCGAGCCATGCGAGCCCCAGCCAGGGCAGCATCCGAAGAGCTCGGGGGAGGGTCCCAGGAGCCTGATGATTTCTGGAGACAGGCGTAGCGTTCTGTATGGGGGGCATGCTCGAGCACAACACAGCGGCGTGTCTGGCGTTCCTCCTATTGCACTGGAAAAGCTACAGCGGTCAACGCACTGGGACAGTAGGGAGGCTGCCGGCGCCTCGTGTCCCTGAATTCATGCCGAATGAGCTAGGCTTGTGCTGCTCCCGTGCCTCACAGGGCTCAGCCTAGCCGGGTTGGAGCCATCTCGATCCAGTGCCCGTCGGCAACATTGACTCCATGAAGGAACGAAGACTCCTGCGCGCTCGGGGAATTCTCTCGGTGCTTGTGATCGCCACACTCGTCGT
>JBLIOL010000113.1:0-14563 GCA_047639615.1 Planctomycetota bacterium
GGATGTACGCCTCTTTGAGTGCGACCTATTCGAAAACCTGGTGGAGGGCTTCTCCATCGCAGGGCCCGCCGATGTGCGTGGCTCGGGCACCCTCTTTCGCGACAACGGCGCCGAGGGCATGGACGCTAATGACTGGGTAGCACCCGCGGGCGTGACCCTCGACATACACCTGTCGGACTGTGCCTTTCTACGCAACGGCACCGAGGGCTTGGATTTGGATCTCACCGCTCCGAGCTCGGGCGGCTCCCTCGGCGGACGCTTCGAGCTAGAGCTGGTGGACTGTGACTTCGAGAACAATGCTGACGCCGGTCTCCTGATTGATCTGGAGTACGAGGCCAGTCCCGCCTGGCAGGCGCGGCTTGAGCTGCGCGGACTGCGCGCTCGCAACAATGGGGGCTCCGGCGTGCATCTGGATCTGGATGGTCCCGCCACTACGCTGGTGCATCGACTGGCCTCCAGTGCCAATCTGGGGCACGGTATTTTGGTCACGTCCGAGTCCCAGGTGGGTGTGGCAACCCTGTCGGCCTCGGCCCTGCTCGGCAACGGGGGCGCGGGCGCGCGCTCTGCCCTAGGCAACGTAGGCCTGGCGGTGTCGCACTGCGTCTTCAGCGGCAACTTGGGCGGAGGCGTGCGCGGCGATGGAGTCATGGCCTTGGCGCATTCCTCCGTGGCCTATCTGCAGCCCGCCGCCTGGCAGGGAACACTGGTTCAACGCGGCGTGGAGCTTGAGTTCCCAACGCCGCCGGCCTTCCTGCACATGCCCTTTGAAATCCGCCGCATCACCGGCATGCAGCAGGGCATGTGGAGCTTGGACGGTCCCGCCGGCTTCGGGCCGCAGACGCTCTGTGAAGTGGATAACGATGGTGTGCTGCGCACGGCAACGAACGTGGGGCCTAGTTCGGTCAGCCTCGATCCTGCGCCCGGCGCTGCAGCGCACTTGCTCTTCGCCTTCCCACCCTCGGATACGGTAGGCGAGAACTACACGCCAACACCGGGCTCGCCGCTGCTGGGGGCGGGCATCATTCCGCCTGCGGCGCCCGCCACGGATGCGGGGCCCATGGGCGCCGCCTTCGGAGGGGCGCCGGGGGAGGAGCTTCTGATTCCGCCGAGCCTGTTCTACCTGGCCGCCATGTCGCCGCCGTGGGGCACGGACCTGGCGGACGGGGGCGAGTTGAGCCTGCGCTTCGAGGGTGGTGTGCCCGACTTCAGCAGCGCGGCCGCGGCCATTGCTCTGGTACCTCTCGGCAGCCAGCAGTCGATTCCCGTTAGCGTGGTGGTGGTGGGCGACGAGCTGCGCATTACGCCCCTAGAGACCTTGCCTCAGGGTCCGGTTGTGCTCGAATTGCACGCCCAGCTGCGCTCCCTGGCAGGCCTAGAGCTCGCGGCGTCGGTGGTGCTGCCGGTGCGCTCCGGCAACTGATCCGGAGCTACTTGCTGGGGCTAGCTTCGAGCTTGGCCCAGCCGGAGCTACGCAGGCGGCGCAGCTGGCTTCCGTCGCGCAGTTGCAGCAGGGCTTCGATGCCGGGTTGCTGCTCGATCAGGGCCAAGCCCTCTTCGCCGAGCACCATCAGGGCTGTGGCCCAGGCGTCTGCTAGGGCGCAGGTGGGGGCGATTACCGAGGCCGAGGCCATCTGCGTGAGTAAGGGGCCGCCCGTGCGTGGGTCGAAGGTGTGGGCGACCTTGGTGCCGTCGTCCAGGCGGCGCCAGTTGCGGTAGTCGCCGCTGGTAGCCAGGGCGCAGTCGCTCAGGATCAATCGCACTTGGTTGGGTCCGCCCGAGGGGTCCTCGACGATCAGGCGCCAGGGGCCTCCGCCACTGCGCTCGCCGCGCACGACCACCTCACCGCCCACCTCCACGAGGAAGTCCTCGTAGCCGAGCTCTAGGAGCGCCTGGGCGGCACGGTCTACGCCGTAGCCCTTGGCCACGGCCGAGAAGTCCAGCTGCAGGCCATCCCGGACCTTGGTCAGGGCATTCTGTCCGTCGATGGTTCGGATGCTTGGAAGGTCCACCAGGTCTAGGCCGGCGGCTTGCTCCTCGGGGCTGGGAGCTTGGCTCGTTGGGGTCCGGCTACCAAATCCCCAGAGCTCCACCAAGGGACCGACCGTGGGGTCGAAGGCGCCGCCGGAGTCACGGTGTACCTGGCGAGCGATGTCCAGCACCACGAGCAGGCTGGGATCAACGCCGACGATCGTCTCAGCGGGGGCTTGGTTGAAGCGCGAGATGTCCGAATGCGGGTCGTAGGTACTCATGACCCGGTTCACCCGAGCGAGAGCTTCCTCCAACTGCTTCTGGCGCAGATCTGTGTGCTTCTCGCTCGATCGGTCAGCCGCGTTTACGCGGGCGCTCCAGGTGGTGCCCATGGTCTGGCCCTGATGGGCCTGGGCTACGACGGCGGGCGCCGCTTGGGTTCCACAGCCAACCGTCAGCGCCGAGAGGGCAAGCAGCAGCGCGCCTACACAAGAGGCCCCTGTACGTACGACAGAGGCCCCTCGGGGAGCGCGTTGGATCGATCGATCAGCGCACATTGGATCTCGAGCGGCTCAGCCGCCGAAGTCGTCCAGGCGGATGTTCTCCGGATCGACTCCGAGGTCGTCCAGCATCTTGAGCACGGCGGAGTTCATCATGGGCGGACCGCACATGTAGTACTCGCACTCTTCGGGAGCGGGGTGGTTAGCCAGGTACTCGTTCATCACCACGTTGTGGATGAAGCCGGTGTGGCCGGTCCAGTTGTCTTCGGGTTGCGCGTCGGACAGGGCCACGTGCCACTCGAAGTTCTCGCAGCTCTCTTGGAGTTTGTCGAAGTCCTCCACGTAGAACATCTCGCGGGCTGAGCGCGCGCCGTACCAGAACGACATTTTGCGATCGGTCTTGGCGGTCTTCAGCAAGCGCATGATGTGACTGCGCAGGGGCGCCATGCCGGCACCACCACCGATGAAGATCATCTCGCGCTCGGTCTTCTGGATGTGGAAGTCGCCGAAGGGGCCCGAGATGATGACCTTGTCGCCGGGCTTGCGATCGAAGATATAGGAGCTGCCCTTGCCGGGCGGAAGCTCCGGCTGACGCGGCGGGGGAGATGCGATACGCACGTTGAGCATGACCATGTCATCCCCCTCATCGGGGTAGTTGGCCATGGAGTAGGCGCGCTCGAGGGTCTCGTCGTTGGAGGCGTGGAATTGCCACAGGTTGAAGTGGTCCCAGTCGCCGCGGTACTCCTGCTCCACGAGGAAGTCTTTGTAGTCGGCCTCGAACTCCGGGATCTCGATCTGCACGTAGTCGCCAGAGGTGAATTCGATGTGCTTGCCCTTGGGCAGGCGCACGGTGAACTCCTTGATGAATGTGGCGACGTTCATGTTGGAGACCACCTCGCACTCCCACTTCTCCACGGAGAAGACTGAGTCCGGTACGCGGATCTCCATGTCCTGGCGCACCTTGACCTGGCAAGCCAGGCGGCAGCCTTCCTTGGCCATGCCGCGGTTGATGTGGCCTTCTTCGGTGGGCAGCAAGCTGCCGCCGCCGGAGTCCACTTTGACCATGCACTGGGCGCAGGTACCACCGCCGCCGCAGGCGGAGGGGATGAAGATCTTCTGTTCGGACAGGGTGCTCAGCAGGGTCGAGCCCGAGGCCACCTCGATGGCGGAGCTTGCGTCCCCGTTGATGAGGATCTTCACCTTGCCGGTAGAGACCAGGCTGTTCTTGGCGATCAAGAGGATTACGACGAGGGCGATCACCACAAAGGTGAACATGCCCACGCCAAGCATGATGGTGTCCATATTTAGAGCTGGATCCCGCCGAAGATGCTGAAGGCCATGGCCATCAAGCCGGTGGTGATGAAGGTGATGCCTAGGCCGCGCAGGGGGGCAGGCACCGAGGAGTACTTCAGGCGCTCGCGAATCGCCGCCAGAGCCACGATGGCCAGCCAGAAGCCGACGCCCGAGCCGATGCCGAAGATTGTTGACTCAGCCAGGTTGTAGTCGCGCTGGACCATGAAGAGCGACGAGCCGAGGATCGCGCAGTTCACAGCGATCAGCGGCAGGAAAACTCCCAAGGAGGCGTAAAGCGTCGGAGTGAACTTGTCGGTAGCCATCTCAACGATCTGCACGGCCGCCGCGATGGTGGCGATGTAGGCGATGAAGCCGATGAAGGACAGGTCGTATTCAGCGGCCTTCTCTGCCCCGAGGAGCCAAGAGAGGGCGCCCTCACGGAGCAGGTAGTTGTAGATCAGGTTGTTGATCGGGGTCGTGATCGCGAGCACGAAGATGACCGCTAGACCCAGCCCGTTCGCAGTCTCCACCTTCTTGGACACGGCCAGGAAGGAACACATGCCCAGGAAGAAAACCAGGGCCATGTTCTGGATGAAGACGGACGACAGGAAGATGTTGATGAGTTCCATGGTGTTACTCGGCTTCCTGCAGTTCGGGTGTCAAGGCGCGCTGGATCCAGATAAAGATCGCAATTAGGAAGAAGGCACCCGGGGAGAGCACCATCAACACGTTGGGGTAGTACCAGCCACCTTCGGTGACCTTCTCAAGGAGCTGATAGCCGAACAGCTGGCCCGAGCCGAAGAGCTCGCGGAAGGCGCCCACGGTGATCAGGATCAGGGAGTAACCCACGCCGTTGGCCAGGCCGTCGATGGCGGCCTTGCCGGGCGTGTTACCCATGGCGAAGGCTTCGGCGCGACCCATCACGATGCAGTTGGTGATGATCAGACCAACCATCACGCTCAATTGACGGGCTACATCGAAGAGGTAGGCGCGCAGCACCTGGTCAGCCACGATCACCAGCGAGGCGATGATCACGAGCTGGGTGATGATGCGGATGCTGCCCGGGATCTTGTTGCGCAGCAGGGAGATGATGGTGTTCGAGCAGACCAGGACGGTGGTCAGGGCCAGGCTCATGACGAGCGCGGTCTCGAGCTTGGTAGTCACCGCCAGTGCTGAGCAAATTCCGAGCACCTGCAAGGTGATCGGGTTCTTCAGCAGCATGGGGTCCACCAGGATGTGCTTCGTATCCTTATCCATGGTTAGCGCTTGGTCTTGAGGTAGGGGCCGTAGCCGTGCTCGCCCAGCCAGAGCTGGAGCATGTTGTGCACACCATTGCTGGTGATGGTGGCGCCGGAGAGGCCGTCCACATCCGTGTCGGGGTTCTCGCCGAGGCCAGGCTTGAGCACCTGGACGAGGACCTTGCCGTCCGCGTCCACGGCCAATTTGCCGGGCCACTGTGCACGCCACTTGGGATTCTCGACTTCACCACCGAGACCCGGGGTCTCCCCGTGGGCGTAGTAGGTGATGCCCTTGATGGTCATGCCGTCCGGACTTAGGGCGATGAAGCCGAAGAGGGTCGACCAGAGACCACTGCCGTGAATCGGCAACACCAGTCCCTCATGACCCTCGACGCCGACATCGTAGACCAGCAGCTTGTTAGGCAAGCGCTTGACCTGCGTGCCCTTGAACTGGGACGGGGTGGCGGCGGAGGTTTCTTCCTCTGCAGCCAACTTGATTGGGTCGATCTTGCTGGAGTCCTCTTCCAGGACAGCGCCGCTCACGCGGTCGATGACCCGCTCGTGGATGTTCTCGAAGTAGGCCGTGACCTCTTCCGGAGTGATCTCCGCGCCGGCTTCCATGATGCCAGCGGCCATGAGCACGTTCTTCTGCTTGAAGAGCAGCTCATTGGTCTGTTGCAGGTCGCGTAGGCCCACGGCCGCGGAGGAGACCCCCAGGGCGCAGACCAGGCACAGGATCACGGCAAAGCCGACGATGTAGCGGTTACTGAACTCCAAGGCGAGCCTCCCGACGGCGGATATTGGCCTTCGTCACGTAGTAGTCGATGGTGGGGGCGAAGACGTTCATGAAGATGATCGCCAGCATGATGCCCTCGGGGTAGGCGGGGTTGAGCACCCGCACGATGACTGTCAGGGCACCGATCAGGAAGCCGTAGATCCAGCGACCCGTGTTGGTTTGTGCGGCCGAAACCGGGTCCGTTGCCATGAAGATCGTGCCGAAAGCAAAGCCTCCAGCGACGATGTGCCAGTGGGCCGGGATGGCCATGTAGTGCTCCGGGCTCGGCGCCATGAAGTTCATCAGCAGGGTCGTGGAGACCAGGCCGATCAAGACGCTGAGCATGATGCGCCAGGAGGCGATGCCCATGAAGAGCAGGAAGCCGGCGCCCATCAGGCAGGCCAGCACACTGGTCTCTCCAAAGGAGCCCGGCACCAGTCCGATGAAGCTCTCGAACCAGCTGACGTTGGTGGTGCCGGTGGCGTAGAAGTCCGCCAGGACCGTCGCTCCGGAAAAGCCGTCAGCCCAATTTTCGGCGCCCGTTACCCAGACCTTGTCGCCGCTGATTTGCGCGGGGTAGGCCATGTAGAGGAATAGGCGCGCAGTCAGGGCCGGGTTGAGGATGTTCATGCCCGTGCCGCCGAAGACCTCCTTGCCGATCACCACGCCAAAGGCGACGGCGATGGCCACCTGCCACAGGGGAATCGTGGCGGGCAGGGTTAGTGGCAGCAGCAAGCCGGTGACCAGGAAACCCTCGTTGATCTCGTGCTTGCGCACGGACGCGAAGAGCGCTTCCAGCAGGCCACCTACGATCATGGTCACGGCGTAGATCGGAATGAAATACGACAGGCCGATGAAGAGCGCCTTGAAGACGTTGATGTCGCGGAAGCCCAAGCTCGGGTCGGCCGCGTGCAACTCCTGGTAGCCCACGTTGTAGGCGCCGAAGAGCACACAGGGGATCAGCGCGTGAATCACGGCGACCATCAGACGCTTGAGGTCGATGCCGTCGCGCACGTGCGGGCCGCTCTGGGTGGCCTGGCCAGGGGTGAACAGGAAACTGTCCGCCGCCTCGTAGAGGGGATAGAGCTTGGCGAGCTTGCCGCCATCCTCAAAGAGAGGCGCGTAGCGGTCCAGCTGTTTGCGGAGGAGCCTCATATCAGCCCTCCTTCTCGATGCGGGTGAGCATAGTGCGCAGCATGTCCGTCAGGGGCTGCTTGGACGGGTCGACGAACTGACACAGGGCCAGGTCCTCTTCAGCTATCTCGAGAACGCCGAGCTTCTCGGCGTTCTCCAGGTCGTTGCTGGCCAGGGCCTTGATGAGCTGGGTCGGCAGGATGTCGAGGGGCATGACCTTCTCGTACATGCCGGCGGGCACGATCGCACGCAGTCCGCCGTTGGCGTCCGCGTCGAACTTGAAGCGCGAGCGGAAGAACTTGTCGAGCAGGGTATTGGTCTGGGTGAAGCGTCCGGCGACGGGCTTGACCCAGCCGAGAAGCTCGCGGTCCGTACGGCCTTCCATGATGCTGACCTGGTTGGCGTAGCGCCCGAGGTAGCCAGTGGCGCTGCCGGGCTCGCAAATCATGCCTTCCAGCAGGGAACCGGAAACCACGCGCGGCTGGGCGGCTTCGTACTCGCCCTTGCAGAGCGGCGCGAGGTCCGCACCGCGGCGCGTGCGCAAGAGGCGCGGCTCGCGCATCACCGGGCCCACCAGTGCGATCACGCGCTCGGTGGGTTGCTTGCCGGTCATGAACAGTTGGCCCACATCGGCTACGTCCTGGTAGCCCACATGCCAAGTGCTGCGCTGCGGACCCACGGGTGCCAGCTTGTGAATTTGGTAGCCAGCCGTGCCGGAGGGGTGCGGACCGCCGAAGCCTTGGGCGCGAACGCCTTCGGACAGCAGGTGGTTCCAATCCTCGCCGGCGGCGTGGCACAACCAGGTGGGCGCGCCGCAGAGCTTGGCCAGCACGGCTAGGCCGTACTTGAACTCCGTCTCGCGTCCGGCGATCACGGCTAGCGGCGACGGCGCCAGCGGGCGCGTGTCGGACGCAGTCACGATCAGTGCCGAGGGCTGCGCTTCGGAGTTCGCGACCTTGTCGTAAGGACGCTGGCGCAACACAGGCCAAAGACCTGAGTACAGCAGTGCCTTGCGTAGGTCTTCCGCACTGGTCTTGCTCGGATCACAGACTTGGAAGTCTTCGTGCTCCTCGCGATGGTCGAGTTCGATCACGACCGACAGCACGCTGCGCCTGTGGCCGCGGTTGACCGCGACGAGCTTGCCCGCGCCCGGCGAACCGAACACGGCTGCTTCGTCGCGGCGATCGCAAAAGAGGGGTGTGCCCAACTTCACTGCGTCGCCAACCTGGGCGAGCATCTTGACCTTGATGCCCCAAGACTCTTGGGGCAGCAGGGCAACGTGGGAAGTAGCGGGCGTGGTATGAACGTCGAGCGAGCTCGCCGCACCGTGAATCGGTACGTTGAGTCCTCGCCTGGACTTGATTGTGCTCATGGTCCGTGGTGGGGAGACGCGTGTCCTTACGGGCCTGGGGGGGGGCCTGGAAGAGGTACTCCGGGGCGGAGGATCTTCCAAATTTCGGTGGGATAATAGGTCATCCGGGGCCCCAGAACACTTGCTACACGCTTGATTCCGGGCAGCGTCTACAGCAAGGGACCAAGAAGTCCTGCTGCGTTTTGAAGCGCCCGGCGCCAGATGGGCCGACGAACCCAGGTCTGGGCGTCGATCAGGTCCGCGGCATTCATGTAGGTGAGCTGCAGCAGACGCACCTGACTTGCCAAATCGGAGTCGTAGATCAGGGTCGAGGCCTCGAAGTTGATCTCGAAGCTGCGCCGGTCCAGGTTGGCGGTGGTCACCAGGGCCACAGAGCGGTCCACGGTGATCAACTTGGAGTGCAGAACGCCCTTGCGGTACTCCCGGATCTCGACCCCGGCGGCCAGTAAGGTTTCGTAGAAAGAGCGACTCGCAGCCCCCACAAGTCTCGAATCTCCACGCCTGGGCACCGTCAGGGTCACCTTGACGCCCCTGGCGGCGGCCGTGGTGATGGCATCCAGGGTGCCCTCGTCCGGCACAAAGTAGGGGGTCGTGAGGTGCACCTCTTCGCGGGCCAGATGCAGCATGGACTGCATCAGCTGGACCAGGGCCTCGTTGCGGCTGTTGGGGCCCGTGCCCATAACTTGCAGGGGGACGCCGCCCGCAGTGGGCTGCGGGTGCTTCAGGAGCCCGGAGAGGTCCTCATCCGTGTCCAGGAACCAGTCCTCTACGAAGAGCTGGGCCAGATCGAGCACCGCTGGGCCCTCGATACGCAGCATGCAGTCCACCCAGGGGGCGAACTTGGGCTTCAAGTCGAACTCCGGGGCCGCCAGGTTTTGGGAGCCTGTGTAGCCGATGCTGTGGTCGATCACGCACAGCTTGCGGTGATTGCGCATGTCGATACGCGCCGTAACCAAGGGCAGCAGCCAGGCCGGCAGGGCCGCCTCCACGCGAACGCCGCCGTCGCGCAGGCGTTGCGCCAGGTCGGACTCCAGGAACAGCCGCGATCCCAGGGCATCGCACAGCAGGCGGCATTTCACGCCCCGGGCGGCGGCCGCCAGTAGGGCCTCGGCCACCTTTTGGCCGTGGGGATCGTCTACCACTATGTAGTAGAGCAGGTGGCAGTGCTCCTGGGCGCCTTGGATGTCGGCCACGAGGCTTGCTAGGAACTGCTGGGCATCTCCAAGCAGCAGCACACCGTTGCCCCCACGGGGCTCGGTCTTGCCGACGCTGCTGGCCAGCAGGTGCAGGGGCTCGTAGCCCGGGGCGAGATCCACACGCCGGTGCTGTTTCCAGGTGTCTTCCAGAACGGCGCAGGTGCTGGCCTGGATTCGCCGGTGACGCTCGCGGCGCCCCCGTCCCAGGCGCACCTCGCCAAAGACCAGGTAGGCTAGGATCCCGATCACCGGCAGCATCAGGATCACCAGGATCCAAGCCAGGCTCGAGGCCTGGCGGCGCTGGGGGCGCAGCAGGACTAGTCCCGAGAAGGCCACCTGCAAGACCACCAGGGTGGCGATGGCCAGGGCGGCCATCCAGCCCCTGTCTTCCAGCAGGCCTGGGTCCTCGAGCAGGGGTGAAATGGAGCGCGGCATGCTAAGTAGCATGCCGCGAGCCGAAGAACTTGTGGGCGCCCATGCAGTAGGGCACCTGCCGTAGATGGATAAGGGGGCCTACTTGCCCTGCTTGATCTTCCAACCCACGTCGAAGAAGCCGTCTGCCGGCTTCATGCGTAGGGTGAGGGGCAGGTAGCGGCGGCTCTGGCTGGTGGGGATCTCCACGGCCAAGTCGAGCCACTGCTCGATCAGCTGGAAGTCCTCGCCGGCGTCGTCCTTGATCCAGCGCTTGGTCTCGACCTGGGTGTAGCTTCCGCCGCCCTTGCCTTTCTTGATGGTCGGGGCGACCTTCAGGGGGAAATGCGCCACGAGATCGCCGGAGTCGCTGTCGAGGATCAGGATGTTGGGCTCCTCGAAGTCGATCAGTCCCTCGAAGGGGTCCGTGGGCTCCGGTTCATCGGGATCCGGAGCGGCAGCATCAGCAGCAGCAGCATCGGAATCGGCGGTCTCGGCCTTGGGCTCGATGAACTTGCCCTTGGCGCGGTAGGCCACCAGGTAGACGCCAGCTTCGAGGGCCGGCTCGACCATGGGCTTGCTCAGGCTCAGGAATCCGATCTGCTGCGCTTCGCGCAGGGTCGCACGGCTGAGGAGCACGTCGCTACCACTCTCGGGCAGCTCGTCGCGGCTGACGAACATCATGTGCTCGAAGCCCGTGATCACGCGGTACTCACTGGGGATGGTGTAGTCCTTGAGAGCTCGCTCTTTCTTGACGTCCTTGTCGGTGACGACGGTGGACTTGCTGCTCCAGTGGTTGACGGAGACGGCGCCGTTCAATTCGAACAGCACGCCCTCGCCGCGCGCGCGGGAGTGACGCAGGTTTTCCTGGTAGATGGAGTTGGCCAGGTCGCTACCGGCCTTCGGGGAAGCGCTGACGCGGAAGCCCATGCCCTGGGATTTCTGGGTGCGCTCCGTGGAACGACGGATGGTGCACATGGCGGCCACTCGGTCGCTCACGTAACCGCCACCCACAACCACTTGGTTGGAGGGGGACCAGCTGGACTCAGGCGTGAGCTTTTCGGCGCGGCGGCCCTTGCCGATGTTGTAGACGTTGCCCGTCTTCCAACCCTTGTAGGAGTTGTAGTTGCTGGTGGTCCATTCCCAGACGTTGCCGGCCAGGTCGAGCAGACCTTCACCGCTAGCGCCGGCGGGGAAATAGCCCGCCGGGAAAGCGGCCTTGACGGAGCGCATTTCGCTAGTGGCCGCATACTTGCCGTCCTCCCACTCCTCGCCCCAGGGGTAGAGCATCTCGCTGTTGCCGCGGCAAGCACGCTGGAACTCCTGCTCGGTGGGCAGGCGCACGCCGGCCCAGGCGCAATAGGCCAAGGCGTCGGTGTAGTTCACGTAGTTGACCGGACGCAGCAGGTCGATGCCGGTGGGGGCATCCCACTTCTGCTCTTGCCAGTTCTGCGTCCACCACTCGGCGCTGTCGAACTTGTTGCCCTTGTTGGCCTTGTCGGTCACAAAGGCGACACGTTGGGCCTCGACCGCTTCACCGGCCCAGTAGTGGGGCGGCTTGGTGCCGGTCGCGTTGACGTACTCGAGGAACTGCTCGTTGGTGACCTCGGTCAGCCCCATGTAGAAGGGCTCGATCAGCACCGAGATCTGCGGGGTCGTGCTATCCAAGGTGCGCACCTTGGTGCGGACCGTCAGGTCCTCGTTGATCATCTTCTCGACGTCTTTGACGTCGTTGCCAACCTTGGTTCGGCCCCCCTTGATGAGCACCAAGCCCGGGGGCTTGTCGCCCTTCTGCGCAGCCACTGCGGCGGGCGCAGGTGCGGGAGCGGGCGAGCAGGCGAACAGTGATAGAGCCAGGGACGAGAGAATCACGTGGAGTTTCAACTAGGGTCGAAGAGCGGTTACGGCTGCGGGCACGGGTGGGCGATCCGGGCATGGATCAACCTACCTAGCGTGCCTGGCACGGCCTGTTTCGCAGGAAACTGGGCTGAGGAGGATAGCCCGTGAGCGCGTGGGCGCAAGCGCCCCAAGTGGCTAGGCTGTATGAGGCTCGAGCAGCCCGGCAGCTTCCAAATCTCGCATGGGGGCCTGTAGCCAGTCCTGGCCTTCCTGCTCCAAAAGGCGCAGGAACACGTCTAGAACCTCGGGTTCGAAGGCTCGGCCCGAGTTTGACTCGAAGAAGTCGATGCACTTCTGCAGGTCCCACGGGGACTTGTAAGAGCGCTTCGTGGAGAGCGAATCAAACACCTCTACTACACAGAGAATGCGCCCCGGAGCCGAAATTTGGCCGCCGCGTAAGCGATTGGGGTAGCCGGTGCCGTCCCAGCGCTCGTGGTGCTCGCCCACATATTGGCAGACCTCGCGCAGCAGCGGATTGCTGCCGAGCTTGGTAGCGCCGACCTCGGGATGGCGCTGGACCTCGCGGTACTCGCTCGGGGTCAGGGGCCCTTTCTTGGTCAAGAAGCCCAGGTCCTCCAGGTAGATCTTGCCGTAGTCGTGGGCGATAGCGGCCAGCTCGAGGCGCTCGGTCGTTGCCCGGTCGAGGCCTAGGCCCTGAGCGATGCGGCGTGAATAGCGGCGGGTGCGCTCCCCGTGGCCGGCCGTGTAGGGGTCCACTCGCTCGATGGTCTGCGCGACCATGCCCGAGAGGATATTGACCAAGTCCTGGAAGGAGAGCTCGGTCGAGGTGATGCGTTGCTCGGAGACCGCCCTTTCGATGGTTGCGGCCAGAATGCTGGGGTCCACGGGCTTTTGGAGGTAGTCCACCGCGCCCTGCTTGAGCGCGTTGACCGCGCCGGTTACGGCCGGATAGCCGGTCATCAGGATCACCGCCGTCTGGGGCGAGAGCTCCTTAGCCGCGGCGATCACCTCGCCACCGCGGTCGGCGCCGGCGAAGACCACGTCGCTGACCACCGCATCGAACTTGTGGCGGCCCAGCAGGCTGGCGGCCTCGGTGGAGGAGGCGGAGCGCGTGACCACGAAGCCTTTGCGCTCCAGCAGGTCGCCCATCAGGTCCAGGGTGCCGATCTCGTCATCCACGAGGAGCACGGTGGTAGCGGGGTTGTCGGGCTGGAAAGGTTGCAGAATCATGGGCTTGGGTCCGGGGCGGGCCCTAAGTGTCACGCGCTCCAGCATCGGGACAAAAGCCTGGCCTGTGCGAGGGCCCGGATCGGGTACCGTGCTGGCCACTTTCGTCCCAGCGCTGGGAGCCCAGCCTGGTCCAAGTCCCGATGTGCCCCCTTTACCGGGCGCACGAGAGCGTGTTATGCAGCGTACCGTAGCGGAAAGCGAGGCCGGCCAACGGCTTGATCGTTTGCTCCAATCCTGGTCCCCCGAAGTCTCGCGCAGCCGTGTTCAGCAGTGG
Organism: Planctomycetota bacterium; assembly: GCA_047639615.1. Lineage (GTDB taxonomy): Bacteria > Planctomycetota > UBA1135 > UBA1135 > CAYWNK01. Next base: position 13,252 of record JBLIOL010000113.1, read on the forward strand.
CTCAAGGGCGGCCATGTGCAGGTTGATGGCGAGGCCACCGTGCGCGCCTCGGGCAAGGCTAGCCTAGGCCAAGTCATCAGCTGGGAGGTCCCCGAGCCGCCGGCCCCCTTCGACATGTCGGGTACGCCTGTGCACGACTTGGTGGTGCTGTATGAGGACGAGGCTATCGTGGTGGTCAATAAGACCGCCGGACTGCTCACGCACCGCAACCATCTAGGCCAGGGTCATTCGGTGGTGGAGTTGGCCGAGGCGCGCTTCGGCGCCATGCCCGAACCCGAGCTGCCCGAGAGCACGGAGCCGGGGGATCCTAGCGCACCCACTCGCGGCGGCATCGTCCACCGCCTTGACCGTGGCACGAGCGGCGTCATGGTGCTCGCGCGCACGCCCGAGGCCTTGGCCCACCTGCAGGCCCAATTCAAGCAGCGCACGGTCAGCAAATCCTATCGCACCTTCGTGCACCAAACCCCGCGCTTCGACACGGAGATGGTGGATGAAGCCATCGAGCCGGACCCGCGCATGCCCGATCGTCGCCGTGTGGCGCGCCCGGACATCGCCGGTTATCTGAGCCCCAAGTCGCGCTCGGCCCAAACCATGGTCAAGGCAATCACGCGCTACTCACGCGCCTGCGAGTTGCTCTGCCAACCCAAGACCGGCCGCACCCACCAGATCCGCGTACACCTGCTGCACCTAGGCATGCCGATCATCGGCGACCGCACCTACCGCTGGCCCGGCGCCCTGCCCAACCCCTTGGGCGACGACGCCCCGATCCCGGGCCGCCCCGCCTTGCACGCCGCCAGCCTCGAGTTCGAGCACCCCACAACAGGCGAACGCCTGAAGTTCGAGGCCCCGCTCCCCGAGGACCTGCTGCTGCTCCAGACCTGGCTACAAGAGCACTGGCCGGTCTAGGTCTGCCGAGTTCGGGCGCACGGGGTCAGGCACAAGACGCCCGAACTCGCTAGCGCAGGCGTAGGGTTAGGCGTTTTTCTTCGCCGCCGCGTAGGCGCACGGGCTTTTCGGCGACTACGCCGTCGGCTTCGGCGCGCACGCGGTACTTGCCGGGGGGGAGCGGGCCGAGGCGGTGCTCGGACATGGAGAAGGCGCCGTCCATGTAGAGGGCTTGGAGGTCGGCCATGCCGACTAGGCCGGTGACTTCGCGACCCTCTTCGTCGCGCACGCTGATGGATGCGGCGATGGGATCACCGGAGCCGTCCATGATGCGCAGCCAGAGGATGGTGCCGGCTTCGAGCACGAGGGCGCTCTTGGTGGTCTGGCCCGCGCGCACGGTGAGCGGGGCGCTCTCGCGGGCGGTGAG
>JBLIOL010000114.1:0-14534 GCA_047639615.1 Planctomycetota bacterium
TCATACTCGCGCCAGAAGCTAGCCACAGCCTGCGGGTCGGCTCCTGCAAGAGCTCCTTTGCGCAGGGGCACCACATCAAAGGCCTCGGGGCCCGCAAGCTGACGCAGCTGACCATCGACTTGAGCATGGAGGCTCACCGTGTAACGGCCTGGAGCCGCCATCAAACCCTGGGGCGGGCCGCCCCACATGGGCGGCGGCGGTTGAACGAGTTCGACCGCGTTGGGCACCGGGAAACGCAGGTCCCAGGCGACGCGGTGGAAGCCCTTCGTCGCCGGCCCGGGCACGCGCCGTACCACTCGACCGGCGCTGTCCTCAACCAGGAGCCAGACCTGGGGCTCGGGCTCCATGCGCTCCTGCTCGAGCACATCCCAGCCAGGGAAGTCCTGACTGCTGCCCTGTTCTTCGGACTGCTCCTCGGCCTTCTTTCGGCGCGTCGCGGCGCGTTCAAGATCTTGCGCCAAGTGATAGGTAAAGACCGCACCGAAGTCTGGGTTGGGGGCCGCGTAGAAAGCTGCTCCTTGATCGCCCTTGCCACCCTCAAAGCCCAACTGCGGGCGCTGGAAGTACCACCAGGCCTTGCGAGTCGGCAGCAGACTGCCCGCCTTTGCAAGCTGAGCTTCCGACACACCGCGCAGGGCGCTCATGTCATCCAGGATGAAAATCCCGCGACCGAAAGAGGCGGCCACCAGGTCGTCCTCGCGCCGCTGAATGGTCAAGTCCCGGAAGGAAATGGTCGGCAGACCGCCTGTCAATTGCGTCCAGCGCTCACCGCCGTTCGCCGAGAACTGAATGCCAAACTCGGTGCCGAGAAAGAGTAGCCCCGGGTTCACGTGGTCCTGGACCAAGCGCCATAACAGAGTGCGTGCGGGCAGGTTGGCACGCAGGGACTGCCACGTGCGGCCACGGTCGGTGGTCTTCACGAGATAGGGTTCGAAGTCGCCGTACTTGTGATTGTCCAACACGACGTAGGCCGTATCCGCATCGAAGAGGTCAGCCTTGATGTCGTTCACAAAGGCAGTCGCGGGCACGCCGGGCATCGAGCCCACCTCGATCGCACGCCAGTGGGCGCCGCCGTCTTCGCTGACCTGCACCAGCCCATCGTCGGTTCCCGCATAGAGCAGCCCCTCGATCACGGGCGACTCCGCCAGCGAAGTGATCGTGTTGTAGTTGGACATGGCCAACACATCCCAGGGCTCGTTCCAGCCCTGGGTCTTGCCCATGATCGGCAATTCGAAGCGCTCCTGATCACGCGTCAGGTCGCCCGAGATCGCCGTCCACTCATCGCCGCGATTCTCGCTGCGCCAGACACGGCTGGAGGCGAAGTACAGGCGTGTGGCCTTATGCGGGCTGATCAGGATTGGCGCATCCCAGTTGAAGCGCTCATAGCCCTCGTCCGCAGCGGGCTGGGGCATGACTTCGGCGACCTCGCCCGTGCTGACATCGATGCGCGCTAGGTAACCCTCCTGGCGTTCCGCGTAGAGGATGTTCGGATTGCCAGGCTCGGTGGCGGGTTGATGGCCGTCCCAGTCGAGCACCACGCGCCAGTCACTGTTGAGGATGCCATGGGCGTTGTCGGTGCGCGACGGGCCACCCTCGGTGCTGTTGTCCTGCGTGCCGCCGTACACGTTGTAGAAGGGTTCGGCATCGTCGACCGCCAGCTTGTAGAACTGAGTCAGAGGCAGGTTATCGAAGAAGCGCCAGTTCTCGGCTAGGTCAAAGCTCTCGTACAAGCCGCCATCGCTGCCCGCCAAGAGGTAGTTGGGGCTCCCTGAGCGGAAGGCCAAGGCGTGGTTGTCCGAGTGCTTCGACTTCTCGGGCATGGCGCTGAAGCTGGAGCCACCATCCGTTGAAACCTGCATGCGCACATCCGTCAGGTACAAGTGATCGAAGCGATGGGGCGATGCGTACAGCTCTTGGTAGTAGTGCGGCCCGGTCCCGCCGGAGACCGTGTCGGAGCGCTTCTCCCAAGTAGCACCGCGGTCGGCCGAGCGATAGATCCCGCCCTTGCGCAGATTCAATTCGATGGCTGCGTACAGGACATCGGGCTGCAGAGGAGAGATAGCCAAGCCGATCTTGCCCAGGTTGCCCTCCGGCAACCCGGCCTTCAGAGCTTCCCAGGTCTCACCCCCATCCAGGCTGCGGTGCAAACCTGATCCGGGGCCGCCCCCCATGTAGGCGGCGACGGTGCGATGCCTCTGCCAAGTCGCCGCGTACAAGCGATCGGGTTCCCGGGGATCGATAACCAAGCTGCCTACGCCTGTCCATTCGTCGTCTCCGAGAACCTGCTTCCAGGATTGGCCGCTGTCGGTGGTCTTGAACACTCCTCGCTCCCCCCCCGCGCTCCAAAGAGGTCCCTGGGCGGCGACCCAAACGGTGTTGGAATCCGTGGGATGGATCAGGACCTCGGTGATGTGTTCGCTCTGCTCCAGCCCGAGCCGTGTCCAGTTCGAGCCCCCATCGACACTGCGATAGACCCCATCCCCGAAGCCCATATGACGGCCGCCTACGTCCTCACCCGTGCCGACCCAGATGGTCTCGGGGTGACTGGGGTCGATGCTGACACAGCCGATGGAATAGGATCCCTGCCCATCGAAGATCGAGTTCCAAGTGACGCCCGCATTGACGGTCTTCCAAACGCCCCCGGAACCAGCTGCCACATACCACACGTTCTCGTCCTCTGGATGGATGGCGATGTCCGCGATGCGCCCGGACATGAAGGCCGGACCGATGCTGCGGAATTCGAGCCCTGCAAAGGCCTCGGCTGTCCAAGGCGATTCCTGCGCCGCTTGAGCCTGGAGCCCACAGGGCAGAGCTAGCAGCAGGGCGAAGGCTTGGAGAGTGGAGATCGATTTCATAGGAGCGAGGATACTGTGCCGCGCACGATTCATCGGGCTGAGGGGAGTTAGAGGCGAGATTCAAACGTAAGTCAGCCCGAAGAATCGTGCGCGGCACAGTATCTTCGCAACTCATGCCTGATCCGAATCCCGCTAGCAGCCTGCGTGTGCTGGCCCTCGAGCCCTGGTTCGGGGGCAGCCACAAGCGCTTCCTGGAGAGCTGGGCGGCGCGGTCGGTGCACCAAGTCGAGCTCCTGGGACTGCCGCCACGGCACTGGCGTTGGCGCATGACGGCCGGGGCCTGGGCGCTTGCGGAACGCGTGCGCAGGGACGGGCTCCCGCGCCCGGACGTGCTCTTTGTGAGCGACTACGTGGATCTGCCGCGGCTCTACGGGCACCTGCCCCGCGACTGGCGCAGCCTGCCGGCGCTGCTCTACTTCCACGAGAACCAGCTCACCTACCCCGCCGCCGAAGGCCTCGAAGGCGCCGCCGCGCAGTTCGCGGAGGACGTCACGCCGGGCATGACCAACCTGCTCTCGTGCCTGGCGGCGGAGCGCGTGCTGTTCAATTCCGAGTACCACCGCGCGGACTTCGCCGCAGCCGGCGACGCCCTGCTCGCGCGCTTGCCCAAGCCGCGTCCCCGGCAGCAGGTAAAGGCGGTCTTGGAAGCAGCGCAAGTGGTAGCACCGGGCATCGACTTGGCCGAACTTCCCCTGGGCCCTGGCGCGCCGGCGGGTGCGCCCCTGCGCGTGGGCTTCAATCACCGCTGGGAACATGACAAAGATCCTGTCGGCTTCCTGCGCGCAGCGAAGGAGGCCATCGCGGCTGGGGCGGACTTGGAATTGGTACTGCTCGGCGAACGCTACGAGCGCACGCCGCCGGAGGTGGATGCCTTACTCGCGGGGCTTGGCTCGCGCGTACTGCACACGGGCTTCGCCGAAGATCGCGCCGAGTATGCGCGCTTGCTCGGCAGCTGCGACCTGGTGGCCTCCTGCGCGCAGCATGAGTTCTACGGCATGGCCATACTCGAAGGCCTGGCCGTGGGCGCACACCCGCTCGCACCGCACAAGCTCTCTTACCCGCATGTGCTACCCCGAAATTTGCACGAGCGCGGCCTCTTCACGGATCACGCGGACTGTGTCGCGCGCCTCGTACGTGCCTCACGCGAGCCTGCTCCCCTGCGCGATCCGGCCTTCCGGGAGCACTTGTCCACCTCCATCAGGGAGCACGATAGCGACGCAACGGCCGCCGCCTTGGACCGTGCTTGCAGCGGATACGGTGCCGCGCTCGATTCTTCGGGCTGAGGTGGGCCAAAGGCCAAACTCAACCGTAGGTCAGCCCGAAGAATCGAGCGCGGCACCCGTATTCGCGGCACCGTATTCGCGCGTGAGAAATTACCGAGGCCCGCCCCCCAGCACTTGCTGTGGAACGGGCCTCGGCGCATTGACTCGCGGGTGAGCCTACTGGAAGGCCACCGCCAAGCCGTCGGTGAAGTTCGAAGTGGGATTCGGGTTGAAGTCCCGGTACCAGCACTGGAAGTGCCACAGCTCACCGGCCATCACCGCTTGGGCGGGGTTCAGGGGGAAGCTGGTCAGATCGAGCTGGGCCGAGATTTCACCCTGGGCGTTGGCCGGGGCCGCCTGCTGCACAAAGCGCGCAGCGGGGCTCCCCACGCATAGGACACCTTGGCTACCGCCGGGGCCAGCAATGAAGCCCGACTGCAGGGCCGCTAAGAAGTAGCCGGTCTGGTTCACCGGCAGGTTGCCGGCCACGACCGTGAAGTCGTTCTGGCTGATGTCGGTGCTGCCCAGTCCGGTCATGATCCCCGGCAGTCCGGTCGAGTTGGCCACGGAGGGGTCACAGTAGTTCACCCCCAGGGTCGAACAGTTGCCCCCAGCGCCGGTGTTGACCAGGAAGTAGTCGGAGCACAGGCCCGCAGAGTTTGCGAAGACAAAGACCTCGAGCACGTAGGTCTGAGCCACTCCGGTGGAGTTGGTCCAGGAGAGGGACTCGTCGTTCGAGCCCGAGTTAGATTCCACCAGGGCCGTACCGCCGCAGCCAGCGACGCTGCTGAGGCGCATGTCGATGTCCGCGCTGGCGTGGCTGAAGAACAGGTCCACGTCCAAGGTGCTGCCCGCGTTCACGCAGAAGCTGTAGAAGTCCGGGTCACCGAGCTCGATCCATGCGTTGGCAAACTCATTGCCCAAGGGCGCGGCCTCGACGCAGCTATCGTTGGGCTCCATGGAGTCATCGGGACCGGGGCAGGGGTCGATGACCTCCAAATCCACCTCCAAGCTGTAGCCGTTGTTACCGGAGCCGCCCGACAAGTACACCTGCAGGGAGACGCTCTCCGCCGCAGCGCTGTTGTTGGTCCAGATGATCTGCTCGTCGTCCGATGTGGAGTTCGAGCTACCCAATACGGTCAGGCAGAAGCCGCTGGTGAGCTCCAGGTTCAGGTTGCCGCCGGAATGGCTGAAGAGGCAGTCAACGGTCAGGGTCTCCCCGGCCGCCACCTGAATGTCGAAGTAGTCGGCGTTGGAATCGCAGGCCTTCAAGCCACCGGTGAACCCAGCTGCCAGGGGCGCGCCGGCACCACAGGAGTCGTTAGGCTCCATGCCATCATCCGTGCAGCCGCCGCCGGTATAGGGCGGCAAGCAAGAGTTATCGGCCTTCGTGCGCATCACCGTCGCCACCTGCGGGTGGAAGAAGGTGGTGATGTTGTTCATACCGCCCGAGCAGGTGTGGCAGTAGGACATCACCGTGCCGTTGTTAATGCACTGGCGCTGGGTCTGGCACTGTCCAAAAGCGTTGGTATCAGCGCACTCGTCCAGGGGCGTTGGGCAGTAGTTGTGGGTGTGGGAGGTGCCGAAGTTGTGGCCCGTCTCGTGGGCCGTCACCATGAAGTCCCAGGTGTTCGAGCCCTGGCTGACCGGGAAGGTCACCCCACCATTCAGGTTGCCGCTGACCGCGAAGCCGAAGTTCTGATTGCAGAGCACATCCAGGTAAGCGACGCCGCCCCCAAGGCTCGCACCGCTCATGAAGTGCGCAAGGTTGGCGCCCCCGGGAATGTTGCCGGCCCAGGCCTGACGGAACTCCGTCAGCATGGCGCCCGCGCCTCCGCCCTGGGCGGTCCAGGGGTCATTCGGGTCGGTGTAGAACATCACGTAGGGATAGGTGATCACCACGTCGATCGTGGTCTCGTAGCGATCACTCATGGCCCCCAGCAGGGAAGTCATGTAATTCTGCGCTGCGGTCAAGTTGCCCCAGACCTGATGGAACTGGTAGTCCGTCTCCACGGCCATCTTGCATTCCAGGGTCGTGCCAAGGGCGTGGTTGGTGACCAGTTGGCTGGGGTTCGCAGAGCTGCGGTACGAGCCCGGACCGCGGTCCAATTCTTCCGCCAGGCAGGCCACGGGATGCTCCATGGGCCCGGCCGCCAGCAGCACCTCTTCGGGCACCCAGCGGGCGGAAGCCTGGGACCAGTCGCTCCCCTCCTCCACGAAGGGCATCAGGTGGTGGTGGCTTAGGCCGTCGTGCACCCAGCCATAGCAACCGTAGCTGGCCAGGGTCAGGAAGACGTCGGTCTCGGGCCGGTCCGTGATGATGCCCTTCCACAGGCTTTGGTCACCGGGGTCGAAGGTCGAGGGCTGACCATCGACGAAGATCCCCATACGGTCGTGGTGTACGGACACGCGCTCCAGGTCCAGGTTCACCAGCTGGCCGTCCGCCAGGGGTACGTCGAGGAGTCGCAGGGAGCTCTCTCCAGCGATCAAAGACAGGGCCGAACTGTCCGGACGCATCTCGAGGGTGCCGGCGATAGCCGGGGTACCCAAGACGTCCATCGGGAAGGGGAAGCTGGCGCGATCTCGGAGCTGGGCCGACGCGGATCCCGCCAGACCAAGTCCGAGGGTGAGAAGCAGGCTGCGCATAGTGAAGAGGTTGGGAGAAGGGAGGAAAGGACAGCCCGTGGGCCGTACCTAAGGATTACCTAGGGACGGGGCCCAGCCAGCGAGGGATCCCGGATCTCCGCACATTCCCTCTGGATTCTCATCGCGGGACAGCACGAGAGCGCGCCGCAGGGATCTGCGGATCCCCGCGGCGAGCTTTTGACTTCAACAGTTGGCCTGGCCTTTTCGCTCTTCTCGGCGGGCGGCTTCGGCTTCGGCTTCGGCGGGGGCGGCGCGCTCGGTGGACCAGGTTGAGCTGCTTGGACTCCCGCCGCGGCATTGGCGCTGGCGCATGACGGCCGGGGCTTAGGCCTTGGCTGAGCCCATCCGCAAGCAGGAGATCGAGCGCCCGGAAGCGCTCTTCGTCAGCGATTACGTGGATCTGCCGCGGCTCTATGGACACCTGCCGCGGGACTGGCGCGGGCGGCCGGCAGGTGGCGGACCTGACAAACCTGATCTTAGGAAAGGCTGGCTACGATGTGATTGTGGCCAGGAGCACCGCGGAGGCACTGGGCTTCATTGAAGATCGCGGAGAAAAGGTCGAGCTGGTGCTCTGTGACATCATCATGCCTCACATGAACGGGCCAGAGCTTGTCGATCGCATCCGGAGGCTGCACCCGGAGATGCCTGTTGTGTTCATGACCGGTTATCCCGGAGAGAACACGGACATCTTTCCACGGACCCCCGACGATAACCAACTGATCATGAGGCCGTTAACCCCTAAGCATCTGCTAGACGCGATTGACAAGGTTCTCTGAATGCGGGGCTTTAGGCTACCTCGATTGCTCGACCAACTTTCCGATGACTAAGCGGACAATCGAAGCGGTGGCTCACGGCAGTATGGTGTCGGTGTCGACACTGATTGCGCACGTCGTACTTCGCACCATGTGAATCTGACCCGGCGCCCACTTGGTCTCGCCTTCCAAGATTCCACTGCCTCGGGCGACAGCTATATTGTGACGTCGCCCCGCCGTACTAGACCCTGCTCGTACTCCCGCCAGTTGGTGATGCGGTAGCGGGCCTTGTACTTGGGGTGGACACGTGACTTCATGAGTCCAGGATGCTCGATGTACGTTGCCCTCGCCTGAAAGGGTGCCGGAGAGCCCTGGGGCGAGGTATTCATGCACCAACGCCGCGGTAGGCCGTCATTCGACACTATAGCGTTCGAATGCCCTGAGCATCTTCCGCCTGTCAGCCGGCGCCGAGACATAGGCCTCTGCGAATCCACAGTCCGCACAAATAAGGCAGTCGACCAGCGCTACGCTCATCACGGAGATTCGTATCTGGTGCAGGCCTGGCCAGGCCCCCTTGGGCGAGCGGAGAATCGTCGTTGAACTGCATTTCGGACACGTCCCTTTGTTCATCTGCTTGTTGTGCGACCGAGGGTCGCCCTCTTGTGGTTCTATCGTTTGGCTCCCCGACTTGCTCGGCCGCCACCCTACTCTGGGCCCGAAAGAGCATTCACCTCATCCTGCCGATACCGCGATCTCGAATTCGACAGAATTTGCCCTGTTGAGCTTGCGCGTCCCATCGGCCGGTCGCCAGCAGCCGCAGCAGCTACGCCTCCACCTCTCCCAAGGCCAGTCTGAAGGAAGGGAGCTACTTGGGTACGAGCCAGCTAATGGTCGGAGTGTCTAGAACGCAGAGCTACGCTACTTCAGCTCGGAGGCGTCCATCAGCTTTCCGGACAGTTCGAGACTCACAGCGGTGCCCGCCGTGCCCTGCACATAGACCTCGTCCTCGTCGCCGGCCCGTAGCTCTAACCGGCCGGTCCAGCTCTTGCTCAGATCCTTGGTGGGAGCACTCACACTCAACAGGGTATGAGCCCCAAGCTGAACCCGAATGCTGCCCTTGGGGTTCGCACCTAGCTCCCCCACGCGCAGGGTTACTTGAGCGGAGGTCACCACCAAGACCTTGCCCTTTGGGATCCATCCCCCCCTCCGATAGCCACGACCCAGGGTCTTTCTAGTGTCACCGAGGTCCATCCCCAGCACCTCCTCCTCCACCAGCACCGGCGTGTCCGAGGTCCGGCCAGCCATCTCTACCCGTGCCTCCCTGCGTCCAAGGTTGGGGATGGCCAGCTGCAAGCAAGTGCGCGCTCCCTTGATTTGATACTGAGCTAGGACCCCCTCGCGCAGCTTCGTCAGCCTGCGTGAGAGAGAGCGATCTGGTTTGTCCACAAGGGTTCCCCGGGCGTGCCCGATCCCATCCAGTAGGAACCAGTCCAGCTCGAAACCCGCGCCAGGTTCCTGCCCCACGACGGACACGTAGAGAGTTTCGGCTCCGGGCGCGGCTAGCAGGTACGAAGCCCCCAGCACGGGATCGATCCGCTCGTGTCGGCCAATTGGTCCGCAGGCCAGCAGCTTGGGATCGGCCTCGGCCAAGGGCACCTCGCCCAGTGCATACAGCCGCATGCTGCCGCTACCCCGCAGGCCAAAGTGACTCAGTCGAAGATCAGGCAACAAAGGCGTGATCTCCGAAAGGACGCTGACTTCGCCACTGTCCAGCCAAAGACCGGAGGCCTCGGCTAGCCAAGGCCTCGGGAAGAGCAGCACGCCCGAAGGCAACAGCTCTCCCGTGGGAGGGTTGGCTTCGATCAGCTCCCCTTCGATGACTAGTTCACCCGCACCCGGATTGGGGACCTCCAGAGAGGTGCGGAGTTCGTCACCCGAAACCAGGATGCGCTCATCACCCCAGGAGCGCTCCACCGGGCCTGCAGGAAGCTGCTCATCGATCAGTTTCTCACCGCCGACCAGAACGGTGAAGCAGCCTCCCGTTTCGCCACCGCTATAGCCCTGCAATCGGACCTGCCGCACAAGGAACATCCGGTCCGGAGGAATCAGACCTGCCTGCATGTAGTGACTCGATTCGTCCCCGTTCCGCACCACACCCTGAAGGTCAACTAGCGCCTCGTCCGCCAGCTCCAACTGGACGTTCATCGCTCCGGTCATATTGATTTCACAGGCCATGCCGCCGGAAGCACCGTTGCGAACTTGCAGCAGCACCCGGGGGCCTTCTAGCTCAGTCCCAACGGTGGAGAATCTGCGGGCGACTTCGAGGAGCGATCGCAGTCCTTCACCAGGCTCTGCCAGGGATCCATAGCCCTGGCCGCCGCGGTTCAGGGTGTACCACTCGAGCAGCGCGCGCTTGCCGGGTTCCAATTCGACAACCTCGAAGGCGGCGAGCTGATCCGTATTGTTGTCCCGGGTCCAGACTAGGTAACAGTCGCCCCCTCGAACGGCGGCCTCAACACCAAAGGCCCCTTCCCCCAGGCTCTTGGGCGTAAGCCCGTCGAGGCTTCCGGGGCCGAGCTCGTAGATGCGGCTGCGATCGTCAGTCACCATATTGACTCTGAACTTGCCGCCATCCAACTGCAGGTCCCAGTCGTTGCTGGCCCTCGAGAAGGAATCGTCCCGCAGGCCGTGCTCAAAGCTGAAGGTAGCTTGCTCGTAGTCGTCGAAGCTAGCCTGGTCAAAGAGCTCCGCGCGCCCGAGGCGAATGGTCGGGGTCGACACCCTAGGCTTCGGGGGCGTTTCCTCTAATGCCTCCACCGGCACGCTCGCGACCCGGGAATGCTGGGGCGTATTGAATTTGGCAGGGTCGGGCTGCCCAGCAGGTTCAATCGCTCCGACAGGTGACAGGCCTCCACTGCTGCCCCCTTCGGCCCCAAAGGAACTGGCGAGCCAAACCACCAAACCGAGGCAACCGGCCCCAGCCGCCAACAAGCCCAGGCCACCTCCATGACCCCGAAACAGGGAGGGTGCGAGCTCCATGGCTTTCGAACCGGCGCTGCCCGCCGCCTGGGATACAGGCGCCGATGTCGTTGAACTGGAATCAGGAATACCGGCACGGGGAATTGCTGTGCCTGCACCCAAGGGCAGTGCCAAGACAGCCCAGTCCCTGCGATCCCCAAACTCGCGGTCTAGATCGCGGCGCAGTATCTCATGAGCTCGAGTCAGCTGGGCGCGCACGGTCGATGCCCCGCGTCCGAGTTGCACGGCGATCTCACTGGGACTGAGCCCCTGCTCGTAGCGCATGAGAATTACGGTGCGATAGGGCTCCTTGAGCTGCAGCACATGGCCAACGACCCGCTGTCGGCTCTCCATGCGCTCGGCAGCCCCATCGGCCCCATCGGCCCCCTCGTCCACCTCGTCCCGCGCCACCAGCTGCTCGCGCACGCGGCGGCGACGGTCTCCTCGCCGCAGACTCTTGGCCACGTTGCTTGCCACCCGTCCAAGCCAGGCGGCCACGCTCTTTTCATCGTTGGAGGCCAGGGGCGGAGCTTTGGACACCCGCAGGTAGGTCTCCTGGACGGCATCCTGGACCGAGGCTTCGTCCTGAAGTAGGCGCCCGACGACTGCCCGTACGAAGTTCTCGTGTTTCAGCAAGGCGTCCGATGCCCACCGGACTCCCTGAGGGCCGCCATTGTCACTCTGCGAGGTGTATTCCATTGTGCAGGACTCACTCCACCGCCAGACCCAGCGCTGCGCCGAAGGGCGAAAAATTTGGCCAGCCGGGTGTTGGTGCGCAATTCCAATTGGTTTGACAAGTCCCTCCCCATAGACGATTTCTGCGATCGTCCTGGGCCGGCCCAAGCCTAGCATCGGTTCAGGATCTTGCAGCCGTAGGCGATCTCTGCTTTCCGCGCGGCGAGACGCCGGACTTGGTCCACTGGCTGATGTCGCCGCGGTTGACGAGGGCCTGGCCTTCGATTTCGAGGCCTGAGCTGAAGCCGCGCGCACTCGCCTTTCTGAGCAGCGTCAGGTCGAGCCTGTGCAGAGCCATGACTAGCTCGCCTCCCCTAGCGCGCAAAGCGCCCCTCCTCGGCGCACCGGGACGCTCACGAGCCCAGAATGTAGCCTTGCGGTCACGCGGCACAGCGGGCCAAGTAGGCACACTCCCATTGACCGTGCTAGGGTCCGGGGCTCGCACCCCTTGAAACTCCTATCCGCTCCCAGGGGGGCTGAATAGCGCACCAACGCCCAAGATGGCCGTGATTCCGGCCAGTTTGATGCGGCTCAGTATTTCGACAGGACGCGCTCAGGAGAGCAACGCATGCACGACCCGCGCCCGTTCCACGCCAGTCAGACGCATGTCGAGCCCTTGGCTGCGGTAGGTGAAGCGCTCGTGCTCGATTCCCAAGAGGTGCAGGATCGTCGCGTGTAGATCACGTACCTGCACGGGATCCTCCGCGACGTTGAAGCTGAAGTCGTCCGTGGCACCGTGGACTGTTCCGCCCTTGATGCCACCGCCCGCAAGCAGCACGCTGAAGCAGCGCGGGTGGTGGTCTCGCCCGGCCTCCAGGCTCTGCCAGTTGCCCTGGCCAGCGACGCTGCGTCCGAACTCGCCGCCCCAGACGACGAGAGTGTCGTCGAGCAAACCGCGCCGCTTCAGGTCCGTTATCAATGCCGCGCTGGCTTGATCCGTATCACGGCAGCGCTGGGTGCACCAGCTCGTGAGTCGCGAGTGATGATCCCAGTCCGGATGGAAAAGCTGCACGAAGCGCACGCCGCGCTCGGCCATGCGGCGCGCGAGGATGCAGTTCGACGCGTAGGTGCCGGGACGCCGTGAATCGGGCCCATAGAGCTCGAAGGTCTCTTCGGGCTCATCACTCAGGTCCGTCAGGTCCGGTACGCTTGCCTGCATTCGGAAGGCCATTTCGTACTGCTCAATGCGCGTGAGCGTCTCGGGGTCTCCGGTCTCTTCCAGGTGTCGTCGGTTGAGCTCCGCCAGTCCATCCAGCTGTTTGCGGCGCAGGCCGCGAGAGAGCCCGTCCGGATCGTCTAGGTAGAGCACCGGCTCAAGGCCCGCGCGCAGCTTCACGCCCTGATGTATCGACGGAAGGAAGCCGTTGCCCCAGTAGTGGTCGTATAGGGGCTGATCGCTGCCCCGCTTCAGCTTGGAGAGTAGCGCGACGTAGTCGGGCAGGTCCTTGTTCTCCGAGCCCAGCCCGTAGCTGACCCAGCTCCCCAGACTCGGTCTTCCCGGCAGCTGATGCCCGGTCAGGAAACGGGTCATAGCGGGCGCGTGGTTGATCTGATCCGTGGTCATGGAGCGCACGAGACACAGGTCGTCGGCGATGCCACCGAGGAAGGGCAACCACTCGGAGAGTTCCATCCCGCACTCACCGCGCCGTTGGAACTTAGCCTTTGAGGGCAGGACGAGCTGTGGCTTGCCCGCGGTCATGCCGGTCACGCGCTGTCCACCGCGCACGGACTCGGGCAGCTCCTGTCCCGCGAGTTGATCGAGTCCAGGTTTGGGGTCGAACAGCTCGATCTGTGACGGGCCTCCGGATTGGGTGAGGAAGATCACGCGCTTGACGCGCGGCTTGAAGTGCGGGAGCTCGGGCCTAACCGGATGCTGTGCGGAGGCCTCGCGCCCCCGGAGCAGGTCGAAGGCGAGCGCTCCGAGCATGGACCCACCACCCTCCTTTAGGAGGGCTCGACGGGAGATCTCTCTTCGGGGGTCACTCATGGGACAGTGCCTCGTCCAGGTTTAGGATTAAGTTGGCGAGCACGACGGTCGCCGCCAACTCCACGCTGTCGACCTCCAGTTGGATCTCTGCTGCTGCGGGTCGCGGGTCCAGCTCAGATCGCTCGACGAGCGCTTCAGCGCGCAGCGGTTCGCCGCCAAACTCCGCGCGCGCCTCACTCCTGACTCGCAGCGCCACGTTCAACTCCTCCGAGGTGAACTTGCGCTGCAACACGGCTCGCGCCATGAGCTGAACCTGCGCCTTCGAATCCCCCGGGTGCTCGACTAGCGCGCGCCGGGCCAGAGCTTGGGCAGACTCCACGAAGGTCCTGTCGTTCAAGAGAGTCAACGCCTGCAGCGGCGTGTTGGTGCGCCTGACGTCGACGCTGCAGGTCCGACGATTAGCGCTGTCGAAGAAGAAGGTCGGTGAGGCGTTGCGGCGCCAGAAAGCATATAGGCTGCGCCGATGGCGCGAGCGACCGTGGCTCGCTTGATAGTGAAAGCGCCCGTTGAAAACATCCTCCCAGACTCCCGCAGGCTGGTGCGGAAATACGGGCGGCCCCCCCACCGAGCGCTCGAGCAATCCGCTCGCAGCGAGGGCCATGTCGCGGATCTGCCAGCTCGGCAGTCGGAAGCGCGCGCCGCGGGCGAGCCACTCGTTCTCCTGGTCGCGCGCCAGGAGCTCGGGAGAGCAGGAGCTGTCCTGGCGGTAGGTGCGACTGCTGACGATTGTGCGCAGGAGGTGCTTCACGCTCCAGTCATGCTCCACGAAGTCGACGGCCAACCAGTCGAGCAGGTCTCGGTGCAGAGGCCGCGCCCCCTGCATGCCAAAGTCGCTCGGCGTGCCCACGAGGCCGCGACCAAAGAGCAGCTGCCAAACCTGATTCACGACGACGCGCGCGGTCAGGGGGTTCTTCTCCGCCGTGACCCAACGGGCAAGGTCAAGGCGCGTCGGCCCCTCGACGGCATCGCCTGCGAAGACCGCGGGGAGAAAAGCGCGCGTGACGGTTTCCCCCTTCTTGTCCCACTCTCCGCGGAGGAGGATCGACGTCACGCGGCGCTCCGCGCGCTCCTTCATCACGGTCACCTGCTGAGCTTCGGTCGCCTTCTCCGCGCTCGCGAGCTGCGCCCGAAAGCGGTCGATTGAAGTCTGCACGCGACGCCAGGTCGGAACGTCCAAAAGGTACTGAGCAAGGAGCTTATCGCGCAGCTCCTGCGGAATCGCCTTGCGTACGCCCGCCGCTCCAGCAGTGAGCTCGTGGGCCGCGAGTTCCTCCATCGG
>JBLIOL010000115.1:0-14531 GCA_047639615.1 Planctomycetota bacterium
GAGGCGCTGGGCCTCGCAGCGGAGGGTAAGGAGTCCGAACTCTACGCACGCCTCAAACAAGATTTCGGTGGCGACCAACTCGACTGGTTCCGCTTCACCCCCATGGCCTGGCGCCTGCACCCGGAGGGCTGCGTCGCTGACCTGTTGCCGCGCATTGCCGACGCAGGCGCGCCCCTCGAGCAACGCAAGCAACTGCTCGACGCCATCGCCTTCGTACCCACGCGCGCTGCCGCCGAAGCCATGCTCAATCTGGCCCTGGCCGGACCCAAGCAGCTGCGCAGCTCTGCCGCCGAGTGGTTCGAGCAACGCTCGGGCAATTTGTGGCGCGCCTACGGCCTGCGCGATCAGCTGGCTACGGCCTCCATCGAGAATGCGGTGCGCGTCTATCAGAGTCCCCTACTGCGCAGCGGCAGCACCTCCATCGATGTGAGCGGCCTCGAGTATGCGAGCCATGTGTGGCTCGTGGTTGACGGCGGTCCGGACGGCATCGGCTACGACTGGGCCGATTGGGTCGACATGGCCTTCGAAGGTTCCTTCGGACGCATCTCTCTGGCAGAGCAAGGCTGGATCAAGGCCGAGACCGGCTGGGGCCAGGTGCGCACCGGCACCAACTGCTCGGGCGGACCGCTCGTGATCGACGGCACGACCTACACCGACGGCATCGGCACCCACGCCAACTCGGCCATCTCCTTCCAGGTACCAAAAGGCAGCGTGCGCCTAGTGGGCATGGCCGGCCCCGATCACGGTGGCGTCAGCCAATCGGGCGCGTCGAGCATGACCTTCGAAGTGCACCTGGAAGGCAAAGCCCAGGACGAGCGCTGGCTGGAGCTGCGCGCACTGATCGAGAACACCGAGCTCAACATGAGCGCTCGCGAAGACGCCGGTCTCGAACTCGCGCGCTCACCCGGCGGCGGCTTCTTGCTGGTCAAACTGGCCCAAGCAGGCACGCTTCCTGAGGAGCTGCTCAGCAGCCTGGCGCCCTCCATACACTCCAGCCCGGACTTCGCCCTACGCGCCCTAGCCAGCGGGCTCTTTCCCCGCGAAGGCCGCGAAGCCAGTCCCCTCCCGCCACTGGCCGACATCCTCGCCATGCCCGGCGACCGCGGCCGTGGTGCAGACCTGTTCTTCGGTCAGAGCGCTGGCTGCGCCAACTGCCACCGGGTGCGCAGCCGCGGCGGCGACATCGGCCCTGACCTCTCGGTCATCTCCGAGAAGTACGGCGGGCTCGAGTTACTCGACGCGATCCTGAACCCCAGCGCCTCCATCGCCCACGGCTATGAGACCTACCTGGTAGAGACCGTAGACGGCGTGCTCTACGCCGGCCGCATCCTGGCCGACGGCGAGGACCTCTTGCTGCAGGACACCGCCGGACGCCGCCACGTGATCGCCGCTGAGGACGTGGCCGGTCGCTACCTACAAGAGCGCTCCACCATGCCCGACAACGTGGCCATGGGCTTGGCGCCTTCCGAGCTGTCGGACCTGGTCAACTTCCTGCGCTGGAAGCCCGATCCCGCCCCCAACTTCGGACCCGAAGTAGTGCTCTTCGACGGCAAGCACGAGCTCGGCGGCTGGCTGCCCTACCTGAGCGATTCGAAGGCCGACCCCAAGGACACCTGGAGCGTGCGCGACGGCATCCTGCGCTGCGAAGGTACGCCCACTGGCTACATGCGCACCACGGCCGTCTACGGCGACTTCGAACTGCGCCTGCAATGGCGCTTCGATCCTGCCGCCGGTCCGGGCAACTCCGGCGTCCTGCTGCACGTGCAGGGCAAGGACAAGGTCTGGCCCAAGAGCATCGAAGCCCAACTGCAGTCCGGCCACGCGGGCGACCTTTGGAACATCGACAGGGTTCCCATGTGGGTCAACCCGGAGCGCACCTCAGGACGCCACACGCGGGGGCGCTTCCCCAGCTCCGAGCGGCCCTTGGGCCAGTGGAACGACTACCGTATCCGCTTCATGGAGGGCGAGCTCGAGCTGGAGGTCAACGGCGTGATCCAGAACACCGCCAGCTGGTGCGACGGTACCCCGGGCTTCATCGCCTTGCAGTCGGAGGGCGCCGTGATCGAGTTCCGTGACATCCGCCTACGCCCGATTATTGCCAAGTGATGGCGAGGGCGTTGGTGGTGTTGAAGGTGGCGCCGCAGGGTCCGAAGGGGTCCCGGTACCAGGCCTGATAATTCCAAGTAGCGCCGCTCGCCACTTGGCCTAAGGGGCCGAAGGCGGACTGCGAGATACCGATCACTTGACCCGGTCCCAGGTCCAACTCGCCCGCCGGATTGGTGGGCAATAGCGGATACCGATAGAAGGGGCCATCGATGCAGCGTACACCCGCGCCGAAGGGCACGCGCGTGCTCACCAAACTGGTGAACATCAGACCGAACTGCCCTGTGCCGAGCCCGCTGCTGCGCAGCACCAAATCGTCCGCTGCGATGGAGGCTGTACCGGACGCGACCGTGAGCAAACCGCCTGTGCTCACCAAACCGTCGAGGCCCGAGTTGCCGCAACCTGCCGAGGGGTCTTCGTTGCCGCAGGGACAGGCGATGCCAAAGCAGAAACTTGTGGCGGTGCCGTGCACGATCGAGTGCACGTAGAGGTCCGGGTCTCCGGAACTAGTATCTGGGTAGGCGATCAAGGTGCGTCCGCCAGCTGTAGCAAGGCCCAGGTAATCCCCCATGAAGGTGCCGGAGAAGCCGTCGTTGGCGCTGCTAAAACTGGAGGTAGTAATGCGCTGCTCGCTCCAGCTCTGGCCGGAGTCTTCCGAGTAGGCGTAGTGCACGTCGATCAACGCCGCTGGGTCGGCGTCCAGTTGAGCGTTGTGGCGCGTGTCGAACCAGACCACATGCAGGCGGCCATCGGCATCGATCTCGAGCCAGGGGAAAAACTGGTCGGCCGTGGGCGTGGAGTCGCCATGGATGACTACGGGTGTGCTCCAGTTCAGGCCCTGGTCCGTGCTGGTGGTCCAGTACAAGTCCAGGTTGGTCTCGAGGCCCGTGACATCGGTGGTGTCACAGAAGATGGTGTGCAGGTCGCCAGTAGTAGGGTCCACCGCCATGCTCGGCAGGGGCGGCACTCGAAAATCTCCGGGGACGCGATCGGAACCGTCCGTCCAGAAATCCATGCGGTTCGCGATCTGCGTCGGACCGAGCATGCTCTGGCCGCCGTCGAAACTGCGCCAGAGGAAGATCGGCGGGCCACCGGACCAGAAGGAAACGTAGAGCTCGCCCGCGGACCCGACCCGCGGCAGGAACCCGAATCCTGAGCCGAGGGAGAGCGGACTGCTCCAGTTTTGGCCCTCGTCGGCGGAGGTGATCAGGCCCTGGTTGTAGGCGATGTGCAGCAGGCTCGCGCCCGGGTTGAGCGGGTCCGGACCGGCGGCCATCCAGCCCTTGTCCGCCGCGGCCGTCAGCTTGGCCATGACGGGCGCGGTGAAGGCGCTGGCACCGAACTCCAAGGCGGCCACGAACACGCCGCCGCCTGCGCCGAAGGCAATTCCGCCCGCCCACATCTTCCCGGTGCGCCCATCGAAGGCGGTCATGGGATCGCCCTCGTCCACGGTTTGATGAGCCAGGGGCGGGCGCAGAATCTGGTCAAGCCAGGTCGTGCCACCGTCTTCGGAGAGCGACACGCCGAGACGCGCGTTGCCCACGCGATAGTCGTTCCAAGCCGAGAGCAAACGCAGGGGCGCTGCGGGTGAAATGGCGACGCTGGTCTCATTGGCAGCAGCATTGCCACCGGTGTCCACGCGTACGGCCGGACCAATGTTCACTTGGGCGGAGGCGCTCGCGGAGAGTGCTAGGGCCAAGAGACAGCGCTGCATCATCGCGGTGCCTCGCTACTAGCCAGAGCCTTCAAGCGCGCGGGGAGTTCCTCGCCCCCATCCATGGCCAGCTGCGCGCTCTTGCGCGCGCGCGGCAGATCGCCCGCAAGGAATAGGAGCCTTGCCATGCGGCCGTGCGCCGGGGCATGGGCCGGCTGATTCTTGAGCACGGCGCTGAAGGTCGCACGCGCCGCGTCCCGCTGGCCCATGCGCTGCAAGAGATCGGCCTTGTCGAAGAGCAACTGCACATCGTCCGAGGCGAGGGCAAGTGCGCGCTCGAAGACTCGCAGAGCTAACTGCTCCTGACGCATGTCCGCCAACCCGCGGGCAAAGCCTGCCAGGGCCGGCGCCCATTCCGGCGCCAAGCGCACCGCGGCGGCGAAGCGCTCCAGTGCGTGCAGGTGTTCATTAGCTCGCTGATGCTCGAGTGCGCGCGACAACTCCTGTTCGGCGGCGCCGCGCTCAACTACGGAGGTGACTGCTAAGCCCAAATCGCTTGCTTCAAAATCGAAGCCCGCCAGGGCCGCTAGCTCGCGCTCTGCCTTGCCTTGACCCCTGCTCTGAGGTGCAAAGCTCGCGCCCGCGCTGCCAGATTCCCCAAATGGAGGGTCCACGGCAGGCGCCTGACTACATCCGGCCATTGCGGCCAGGACCATCAGCGAGCGCTTGAGCATGGATCTAGTGTGACCGATCGGTCGAATCCTGCCGGGATTCCCTGTTCCGCAAGCCTCTCTGGTCCAAAACGGAGGAGTTCAGGATTCAGTTCTGATACCTCCTGGGCCGATCTTAGGCTCACGGACACCATCCTCTCTCCCATGGCGACCATCCTCATCATCGACCCCAACAACCTCCGCCTGGAAGCCCAGGAGGCGGTTATTCGTACCATGGGTCACAACCCAGTAACGGCTGGATCGGGTGCTGATGCCATTGCGGCGCTCTCGGAGCACCCCGAGACCAGCCTGCTCTTGTGCAATCTAGAAATCCCCGACGGGACCTTTGAGGACTTCGTCAAAGCCGTTCGCAGCACCCCGCACTACGCCATTCTGCCCTTTGTGATGTTGGCCGAAGAGTGTGAGCCCAGCCGCCTGATGAACCTCATCAGCAGCGGGATCGAGGGCATGATCAAGCTGCCCATGAGCGCCGAGTTGCTGACGACCACCGTGCAGAAGGGCATCGACATCTACGCCCAGCGCCACTTCGCGGAAGGCCGCAGCGCCTGAAGCAAGAGGCCTGCAAGAACGGCTGGCGGCCCTTACGGGATTCCATTCGAGGCCCCAGGATGGGCGCGTGCTTCTTCTTCGCCGACTCTGCCTGCTGCTCGCTTCACTGCTAGCAGGATTGCTCCCTGGCGCGTACGGCCAAGGAACAGGCGTCATCATCCGCGAAGGCAAGGCCTTTCGGATCGTCTGCCACTTCGAGAATTCCCCGGTAGCCGAACGGGCGCTGGAGATCGCCGACGCAACTTGGGCTCCCGCGGCGCGCGCTTATGGCGCAAACCCGCGCACGCCAGAGGACCGCATTCGCGTGCACCTCTACGACAAGCGCGCCGAGTTCGACGAGGCCTGCATCGCCTTGGAAGGACGCACCTGGCCGGCGCATGCGGGGCTGACCTCCGCACGCTATGGAATCGCCGTCGTGCTCATGGGCGCGGACGTGAATGCGGGAGCGCAGCGCGAGTTGGGGGTTCGGGATGCGGACCTCTACACGGTGGCGCATGAGTGCGCGCACCTGGTCGGCACACGCTTGGCTCCGGGCTACGCAGAGCACCCTGCCTGGCTCACGGAAGGCCTCGCAGAGGAGGTCGCCCGACAAGTTCTGTGCTCTGCCGCAATTCCTCTGAATCCGCCGCCTACCAATCAAACCCGCGAGGCTGCGGCGGCCGCCGCCTACCGGCAAACGGGCGGGCAAGGCCTGCAGCAACTGCTTGCGGGTAGGCCGCCCGGGCGGGACTCCTTCGAGCGCTACGCCATCCAGGGCGCCTTCGTTCGGTTCCTGCTACAGACCGAGCACAGTGCAGCCCTCACACGCGCACTCACCCAGCCCCCTAAGAGCGGATCCAGCTGGTCCGCGAGCTTGGCGGCCGCCTGCGAACTAGGAAGATTGGCCGAGCTCGAGGACGACTTTGCCGGCTACCTGGCCAAGCTCACGCCGAGCTGGGGACTAGGCCCCGGTCACTTCGAGAGCGACGGCGCTTCGCGCTGGCTTCAGATCGCGCTGGATGAGAAGCGCGCCTGGGCCTGGAAGCTCAACCCCTCCCCGGCCGAAGCTCAGTCCCTGCGCGCCTGGATCGAGCCACAACGCTCGGGCTCCGATGCAAGCGCTTGGATCGCCGTCCGGCGCCTCACGCAGCGCCGCGGCGGTGATTCCTGGACCGAGCGCATCCTGGCCTTCCAGATCCGGCCCGGCGAGCCCGTGCGCTTGTGCCGCTTGAGCTCGGGCTCCGCGGAGGAGGACAAGCTTGAGGTGCTCGCCGAAGCTCCCGCCGACGCTCCGCGGCTGAACACCGAGCACGGCCTAGGATTGGCCCTCGACTGGGTCGAAGGCGACATCGTGCTGCAGCTGGGCGGTAAAGAAGCCCTACGCCTGCGTCTCTTGGCAGGCAGCCCAGCCAGCTCCAATACGAGCTGGGGCTTCGGGGTAGACGCCGGCGGTGTCGTCCGCTGGCGCCTCCCCTAGTACTGTCGCGCGCCTATTGGTGGCGTTGCTGCTTGTAGGCCTCGAAGGGGTCCCCCGACGGTGAGCCACCGCCGGCCTCGGGAGCCGCGGGTGCCTGAGGAGCCTCTGGCTGGACCGTGGGCAGGGGAGCGCTGGGAGCCTCGCCGGCCATGCTCAGGCTTTGGGGCGGAGCCAGGCTCGGGGTGCCCGGTGCGGGAGCCGGCGCCGAGGCCGCAGGCACGGCAGCGGGTGAAGTCCCATAGGGCTCTTGAACTTCCGGTCCGGTACCCAAGCACGAGGAGTCGAACTGGATCCCAACAGCGGCCAAGCCGGCGATGAAGGCGTCCTTGTCCACGGCCTTGATGTAAGCCTCGGCGGGCTCGACGACCTTCGTCTTGACCAGCTCCACGAGCGAGTCGGTGAGCAGCTTCATGCCCAGCTTGCCGCCCATTTGCATGCTCGACTTGATCTGGTGCGTCTTGCCTTCACGGATCAAAGACGAGATGGCGTTGTTCACGACCATGATCTCCAAGGCGGCGATACGACCCTTGGGGTTCTTCTTGCAGAGCGTCTGCGCCACGACACCTTTCAAGGAACCGGAGAGCATGGTGCGGATCTGCGATTGGCGATCAGCAGGGAACTGATCGATGATGCGGTCGATGGTCGAGGCAGCGGTCGTGGTGTGCAAGGTGCCGAACACCAAGTGGCCTGTTTCCGCGGTTTCGATGGCGATTTCGATGGTTTCGAGGTCGCGCATCTCGCCCACCAGGATGATGTCGGGGTCCTCGCGCAGGGCGGCCTTGAGCGCGCGCTTGAAGCTGGCCGTGTGCTTGCCGACCTCGCGTTGGTTGACCAGGCACTTGTGGTCCTGGTGCACGAACTCGATCGGGTCCTCGATGGTCAGGATGTGGTCCGAGCGGTTCTTATTCATGTGGTCCACCATGGCAGCCAAGGTGGTGGACTTACCGGAACCGGTGGGACCCGTGACCACGACCAGCCCCTTGGACAGGTAGCAGAAGTCCTTCACGGACTGGGGCAGGTTGAGCTGCTCCATGGTCAGGATCTCCTCCGGAATCACCCGGAAGACGGCGCCCGGACCGCGGCTGTCCTGGAAGTAGTTGGAGCGGAAGCGCGCCAGCCCCGGTATCGCGTAGGCGAAGTCCGCGTCGTTGCAATCCGCCCACTGCTGCTGGGCAGCCTCGGGAGCGATCTCCATCAGGATCTGGGTCATCTGATCCGCGGCGATCTCTGGGCATTCCTCGATCACGACCATGTCGCCGTGAACCCTGAGCATGGGCTTGCGGCCGGAGGTCATGTGAAGGTCGGATGCTTCGAGCTCGAGCATGCGCTTGAAGAGAGAATCGATCCAGGCCATGTGTCGTCTTGTAGAGAGGTCTTGTGGGGGCGGCTGCGGGCGAGGCTATCCGTGTGCTATCGACCCCTCGACACTCTCCACTGAGCCCGATTCCCCATTCGTGCCACTGAACGCTACCCTCTCCCCCATGGAGACCCTGCCCCTCGGCCCCGACACGGTCGGCGCCCTCGTCTACGAGCTTCTCGGCCCCGACCACGAGACCCTGGAAAGCATTTCCAAGGAGGCCCCCCTACGCTTCCTGGTGGGCGCTGGCGCCCTGGTTCCAGGCCTAGAAAAGGCCCTCATGGGCCGCATGCCCGGCGCCAGATTCCGCGTCGAGCTAGGTCCCACCGAAGCCTTCGGCGAGCACGACCCCGAGAAGGTCTTCTACGTGCCCCGAAGCAACTTCCCCGAGGGCGCCCCCCTCGAACCCGGCACCCCCATGCAGGCGACGACCGACGAGGGCGAAGAAGTCACCTTCTGGATCACCGCCGTGGAGGACGACCGCGTCGTCGTCAACGAGAACCACCCCCTCGCCGGCATCGACCTGATCTACATCGTCGAACTCCTAGGCGTGCGCCCCGCCACCGACGAAGAACGCACCACCGGCAAGCTCCTCGCCGACAAAACCGAGCCGCACCAAAAGCCGCCAACTGGCGCCCAAGGCTCTACTTAGTCGAACCAACTGGCGCCAAGTGGCGGCTTTTGGTGCGGCTCGGTTTTGTCGGCGAGGCCAGGCTAGGCATCCCAGGCCAGTCAGATCGAAGTGGACTGGGTATCCGTCGGCGGCTTGGTAGCCAGGCTCACAAGCACCAGCGCAGCAACCGCCAGCGGGAAGGCTACAAGCACCGCCTTCACATCCCCCACCAGGTCCACGCCGCCGATGGTCAGGAGCTCGCTAAGGCTATCGGCCCACTGCATCTCACCGCCGCGGAAGTGCCCGACCGACTCCCACAGCAAAGCCACGCAGCCACCCGTCACGATCGACGCCACCGCCCCCGCGTGATTCGCGCGCTTCCAGAAGAAGGCGGCCAGGATCACCGGCGTGATCGCGCAGCCGTAGATGGTGTAGGCGAAGATCGCCACGTCGAAGAAGTTGTCCGAGGTGAAGGCTAGGCCCAACGCGAGCAAGCCAAGCCCGACAACACACACGCGGCTGATAAAGACCACCTGCTTGCCCTCGGCCTTCGGATTGATGAAGCGCTGGTAGATATCGCGCACCACCGAGGTGGCGGGCGAGAGCAGGTAGGAGTCCGCCGTCGAGACCACGATCGCGACCACCGTGCCGATCAAGAGTGCGCCGAGCACGGGCGGCAGCGCATTGAACGCCGCATGAATGATGATGTGCGCGGGCTTGTCCGGCATGCTCAGCTTGCCTTGAGCTACCAACGAAGTGGACAGTAGCGCGACGGCGATAATGGCCACCTCCATCATCAGCACGCCCACAAACATGCCCACCGCCGAACGCCGCGCGGACTGCGGACTGCGCGCACTGAAGAAGCGCTGGTACATGTTGGCGTCGCCGATGATCAACAGGAAGGGAGGCAGCAACACCCCCAGCAGCTTGATCGCCGTCCAGTGATCCGTGACCTCACGCGATCCCTCCGGCAGCTGCGCGATGGCGTGCTCCCAGCCGCCGGCCTGCGAAAGCAAAATAGGCAGAGCGACCGCAATGCCAACCGCCATTAGCACGCCGTTGGCCACATCCGTGTAGGCCACGGAGTACATGCCGGCCAAGGCCGTGTAGGCGATTACGAACACCGCCACGCCGACAATTGCATAGGCGTTGCCGTTCTCCATGGTTCGCAAGGACGGCATCACGTATTCGAGCACCACCGCGCCGGAGCGGTACTGGTAGGAGACGATGATCACGTAGGCGCCGAGCAAGGCCAAGGTGGCCAGGATGCGCGCGGCTAATCCGAAGCGCGCCTCGAGGATGTCCTGGATGGTGAACTGCTCGAAGGTTCGGATGCGCTTGGCTAGGCAATAGAGCGCGAGTACGCCCAAGCTGCCCGCCATGGGCAAGAGCAACGCCGGCGCTCCGAAATTGAAGGTGTACTCCGCGTTGGCCACGATCGAGCCCGTACCGATCCAGGTGGCCAGCAGGGTTCCTACCAGGACCCAAGTCGGCAGCCCACGGCCAGCTAGGGCGAAGCCCTCCTGATCCGTGATCTTGCGCGCCTTCATGGCACCCACTCCCACCAGCACGAGGAGATAGACGAAAACGAAGCTAGCGTGCAGCGGGTGTTCCATGGGCCGCTACGGTAGCAGAGCATGGACGATCACGAAGGCATGAGCGCTTGGCGCGCAGCGCGAACATTCCAAGAGTTGTGTGAACTGGGCGCACGCTTTCTAGAGGACGAGCCGCTTGGTTTCCCCGGCTGGCTTCCGGGCGAGTTGGACGATGAGTCCGACGAGCTAGCGCCATTGCTCGCGCGCGCACAACGTGCCGGCTTCCTGACCCTCGCCTCCCAACCGGGGAGCGCGCCCGAGCCCGGCGCCGACGGCCGCCTGGAACGCCGGCGCGCCTTCGTCTTCGGCTTCGCCAGCGGCACGCTTGCGAAGCAACTGCTACAAGCCTGCGCGGACGCCAGCCTCCTAAGCGCCGACTTCGGCGCCCAAGAATCCGGCGGCGAAGCCTGGCCCGTGGCCGAGCGCGCGCAGCAGGCCTTCCTGCTGGTGGGCGACGGCCAAGGCCCCGCCGAGCTAGAGATCTTCGCGGATGCCCTCGGCCCCGGCCCGGCCCTCGACGCCCTGCGCCAAACCCGCTACCTGGTGCTCGCCGATCCCGAATGGGGCCCGAGCACCCGCCTTTGGGAGGTTCTGGCCAATGCCATCGCTTCCCAAGCCGGCTAGTCCCGTAGCTTACGCCCTCGCCTCCAACCACCGGCCGCGGTCCCCGTACAGCACCGGCCCCGCAGCGCCCTTCGCGGCCCTTCAACGCACCATGGACGACGCCCAAACAAAGAGCCCCGCCCCCGCCCGCCTCGCCCTCCTACTGGCAGTGGCCTGGCTCGGCTTCTGGGCCCTGATCAAGCTCTACAAGGGCAGCCCCAACGACCTGCCGCCGCAGGTCACCGAGCTCAGCCCCTGGGATGTGTACACCACCTTCCGCGGCGTGGTCGCCATCGAGCTCGCGGTGGTCGCCCTGGCCCTGCTCTGGCCGCGCCTCGGCTGGTTCGTCGTGACCGCCCAGTACACGGTCTTCCTCGGCATCCTGGTCAAGCTCATCCAAGCCGGCGCCGAGACCTGCGGCTGCACCGGCTCGGTGGTCTCGCTCGCGCCCTGGCAGATGGCCTGCATCGACGGCGCCATCCTGGCTTGCCTATTGCTCTCCAAGCCCTGGCAACGCCTGCCGCGCACCAAGCTCCTGCCCCTACGCTTGATCGTGCTCGTGCCCCTACTCGGCCTGGCCGTCTGGGCCCCCTATACAAAGTTCGTGCCCGTGGAATTGCCCCCCGCGATCGCCGACACCGACGAGCCCAGCGGCGCCCAAGGCGCGCCCACCGAGGCCATCGAAGGCGACTTCTACTTCTTCAAGCCGGAGGCCTGGGACAACCAGATGATCTTCGACACGGACATCGCGCGCTTCCTGCCCCCGGGCAAGGTGGATGAGATGCCCGCTCCGTGCCTGGTGGTGATCTACCGCAAGACCTGCGATCACTGCGCCGCGCACATCGCCGAGCTGGCTCAAAACCCGCCGACCGACAAGGCCATCGTGCTACTGCGCGTGCCGGAGGTCGACGACGAGACGCGCACGAACGTGATCGAGCTACGCCCCTTGGGCGCGATCGAGATGGAGCTGCAAGCCCTGCCGCGCGGCTACGGAATCACCACGCCCATGTCCTTCGAGGTCGACGAAAGTTACATGGTCGTCAAGATCACCGACCACTCCGAAGACGCCAAATAGCAGCGTCCGCGGGAGTACACCAAGTACTTCCGCGGACGCTGATCCGGCCGACTCGAGAACGGCTACTTCAGAGCGACGAGATAGCCGATCCAGGCTTCGCAGTTCTCACCCTTCTCGTCGTGCTCGAACTCGCCGTTACCGGCTTCCTCGTCGTCCTCGTCCGTGCCTTCGAAGTAGGGACGAACCGTCTTGAAGCCGACCTCTTCGAGGATGTCGCGCAGCTCGGTCAGGTGCCAGAAGCGCCACTCGTACTCGAAGGCATCGGTCATCTCCGAACCATCGCGGAAACGGAAGTGAATCCTCGCGCTGTAGTCGCCGGAGCCGGGCCAGTATTCCTTCTGGTCCCAGACGTAGGTGAAGGCGCCGTCGATGTCACGCTCTTCCTCGAGCTCGGTGAGTGCCTCGGGACCGCCGTAGAGGTCGAGCACCAGCATGCCGTCGTCAGCTAGATCGCTCAGGATGCTGGTGAAGTAGCCGAGCATCTCCTTGCGCGTCTTGAAGCACCAGTACGAGAAGTTCTGGGCGCAGGTCACGTCGGGACGCTTGTCCGCGGGCGAGCGCACATCCTCTAGGTGGAAGGTCATGCGCTCGTCGAGCTTCTCGATCTTCTGGAAGTTGCGCTTCTTGCCCCACTCGATGGGCTCGGAATCCAGGTCGAAGCCCTCGGCCGTGTTGGCCAGATCGCGACCGAGGAACTCGGCGGTCATGGCTGCCGTTCCGCAGAAGTCCTCGCGGAAGTGGCGCACCGGGCGGCCGCGCAGGGTCTCGAAGGTCTCCGTGACGAAGTCCACGTCCGTCTCCGGCGAGTTGACCGAGCGCTGGTAGAGATCCAGCTTGTCCGCGGTCTTAGCGCTCAGGCGTCGGTCCTTCTTCTTGACCGACTTGTCCTGGCTCTTGTTCTTTTTCTTGCTGTTGTCTTTGTGACGATTCTTGGTGCTCGGCATTGTTTCCCCTGCGGTATTGCCCGGGTTTCCCCTGCGGTGTTGCCGGGATGGTACCCGCCGCAGAGGGCCTGATCCAAGCAACGCGGCCAAGATCAGCGCAGATAGCCCTTGGGCTCGCCCTTCTTCCAGGTCGGCGTGATGCGTCCATCGCAGAGCATAAGAGTAGCCTCAAGGGCTGCCTGGGTAGCTCCCAGCATGTGGTCGAAGTCGATGCCAGCCGCATCGTCCGCCACCCCGTGGTAATCGCCATGCATGTTGTAGGAGGAGAGCGTCTGGCCCACGATGCCCTCCTTCACGAAGACGATGTTGTCGGAGCGCCCGAAGAAGTTCTGATCCGGACGCATGTCGGGCTTCACGTCCAAGCCCTCCTCGCCGAAGGCCTCCCCGAGGCTGCTGCGCTCGTAGCCGGAGAGCCACAGGCGTCCAGCGCCCCCCACAGTCGGGTCAGGCCGGCCCAGCATCTCGAAGTTCAGGTTGCAGACGATGCTCTCCAGGGCCATGGGCGGCTCCTGAACGAAGTACTTGGTGCCCTGGATTCCGATCTCCTCGGCGGCCGCCAGCAGCACGATCACGGTACGCGCCGGCGCAGGCCCGGCGGCCAGCGCCTCGGCGATCTCGAGCAAGGCCGCCACGCCGCTAGCGTCGTCATCAGCCCCGTTCTTGATCACATCCTCGCCCTCTTCGGCATCTTTCGGATCCTTGGTCGTGCCCACGTGATCGTAGTGCGCCGATAGCACGATGACTTCGTCGGCCAACTCCGGGTGCTCGGCCGTGCCCACGCCCTGAATGCGCCCGACCACATTGGCATCGGTGACGTTCTTGGGACCGCCGTGCACGCGCACGCTGATGCTCACGGCCTGCTCGGCAGCGTTGGAAGCCTCGTCACCAAACAGCTGCACCTCCTCCGGTGCATCCGGCCGCGGCTCGCCGAAGTTGGGCCGCAAGCTCGGCAGGGGCACGCCCTTCGCGCGGCGTTCGTCTCGACCGGTATCGATCACCACCAAGCCAAAGCCCGCGCCACTATCGGTCAGCCAGCGACGCGCCTTGCTCGCACTGGTGTGCAGCACCAGCGCTAGGCCTGCATCGGGCTCGGGCATGTCCTCCTGCGAGCCCACGTGCTGAATATCGAAGGTCCCGACGTTCAGCTCCCCGCGCACGCGCAGATCGAATTGCGAACCGAGCGCCAAGCTCAGCTCGTTGCCATCCCCATCCGTCAGCACGCACTCATGGGGCGCGCTGTAGGAGGTGCGCAAGAAGGGCACCTCTTGGAAGTAGGTGCCATCCGCCGCGCCTGGCTGTAGGCCAGCACGCTCCAAGGCCGAAGCCAGGTAGCGAGCTACGCGCCGAGACTCAGCACTCACCGCCGGCCTACCGAGCAGCTCATCCGAGGCCATGAAGGACACGTGATGCTCGATTTCGGCCCGCGTAACCGCCGCATGCGCCTTAGGAAGGGCGTCAACGACGGGGGTAGTGCCTGAATCTTGGGCTAGGACAGCCGCGAATGCGCAGAGAGTAAGCATGGGGGGAACGCTAACCGATCCCCCCGAGCAGTCATCCCGTCAGGTCGCGGATCGTACGAAACAACAACTCGTTGTCCTTCGGATCCCCCACCTGAACGCGCACGGCGCCGTCCAATCCGCGCGGCACGCTGACCATGCCGGGGGCAAGCCGACGGTTGACCTTGCGGGCCAAGTCGGAGGGCTGCTCCACCTGCAGCAAAATCCAATCACCCACGGAGGGCATCGGGTGAATACCGGGAAGGGATGCAAGACGTGAGAAGAAGCGGTCCTTCTCGCCAGTGAGTTCTTCGTACATGGGGCCTCCTGCGTTTGTTGAGGAAGGTCCAAAGCG
>JBLIOL010000116.1:0-14423 GCA_047639615.1 Planctomycetota bacterium
AGGCAGCGATTAGAATTGTCAGCAGGAGGGCTCGCTTCATGCGGTAACCCTACCCAGCCCGATCACCCTGCGTTGGCGCGCCTGGGCAAATACCCGCTATTTACGCGCATTGGCCTTTTGCTGGATTTCCTTCCCAACCTGCTTAAGGTGCTCGGGCCAGACAAAGGTCGGCGCAGCGCTGGGGTCATAGCCAGCCATGTGGTCCCTCAAGCGCGTGGTAGGTTTGGTGTAGACCAGTTCCGTGTCCCCGAAGACCTCCCGACAGAGTGCTGCTAGACCGGGGTCATACTCGATCAACTCGGCGCGCGTATTCACATGATTGTGATCATGATC
Source organism: Planctomycetota bacterium (assembly GCA_047639615.1). Classification (GTDB taxonomy): domain Bacteria; phylum Planctomycetota; class UBA1135; order UBA1135; genus CAYWNK01. Next base: position 334 of record JBLIOL010000116.1, read on the forward strand.
GTCCTCGCGGTTGTTGTCGAACCAGGACTGCACGCCCTCGGCGAAATACTCGTTGCGGTTGGTGGAGGCGTACTTGGTCTTCCATAGGCCCTGCTCCATGGCCGCTGCGTAAGCCGCCTCCACGCGCTCGTCGAAGCTCGGGTCCACGTTGAGCATGCCGCGCAGGTGGATATTGTGAGCGAACTCGTGGATGACAATGCTCTCCGTTGAATAGGGGTCGCCCGGGAAGGCCAGCACGTTCTCCTCAGCGCAACTGCAGACCGGATCCGTGCGCGAGCCTCCCAGCCCGCGCGCTCGGCGGTCCCAATAGTCCTTCGGAGTGAAGTCCGCGTACTCCGGCATCTGGGTCGTGAACTCCTGACGCCCCATGATGATCAGGCGTGAACCGCTCGCCACCATGGCCTTGCGCACATCCGGCCGACGGGCGAGCAGCATGTCCACCAGGTAGGCGGCCTCGAGCAAGGCGTAGTCGTTGACCTGCGCGGACGCGACGATCGGGTAGCCGCCCGCATCCACGTACTTGGCGTAGAAAGGATCGAGTCCCATGGCCGCCGGTGGCGCCTGCACTTGTCGGCCGTGGGTGCTCAATGGCGCGGCCAGCAGTCCCCCAGCCTTCATCCACTGCAGTAGCAGCTCAGGCCAAGTCCCCACGGGCAGCTCCGGTTTGCGCATGCCATAGCCGTGGCCGCCGCGAGCAAAAACATGTAGCTCTGCCAGAACCCCGGCCCGGCGTAAGGCCGAGTAGTAGCCCAAGGAGTTCTCCGCCTTGACCCAGTCGTCTGAGGTCGTCACGAGAAAGGCGGGCGGCGTCTTGCCGCTCACTCCGAGCTCGCTGGAGAAGCGTCGGATGAGAGCTTCGTCCGCTTCAGGTCCCAGCAGGTTGGCCCGCGAACCCATGTGAGTAACACCATCAAGCATCGAGACCACGGGATAGATGAGCACGCTGAAGTTCGGCCCGGCCTCGCCGAGCTGAACGGATGCGCTCGCCGCCAAATGCCCGCCGGCAGAGAAGCCCATGATGCCCACACGCTTCGGATCCACGCCCCACTCGTGCGCGTGTAAGCGCACAAGCTCAAGCGCACGCCGCGCGTCATTCAAGGGAGCCTCATGTCCATACACGTGCCCCGCCGGCCGCGGCAACCGGTACTTGAGTACCACCCCCACCACGCCTGACTTCGCATACCAGCGCGCGATGTCATGGCCTTCCTTGTCGAGCGCCAGCACGCCGTACCCACCACCGGGGCAGACCACCACCGCCGACCGTACGCGCAACTCACCCTCCGGCAGATATACCGTGATCGTCGGCACGTGAACGCCACTCACATGCCGGTCGCCACCGCCCGCCCGATCCTTCACAACTTCAGCCGGCGGGGACTCGGGCGCTCCCGGGGTGCCTGATTCCCACAGCCGCAGTACAAGCGGCTCGCGCGCAGCGGGCCCCTGTGCGTAGGTCGTCGTTGCAGAAGACAGGAGGAGAAGCACGAGTAGGGCGACGGGGTTCATTGTTCGCATGGGTCCTTGCACACGGGGCCAATAGGTCTGAGGCCCCTAGCCTAGCGTGCAACCCTAGCTTCCACTCGCTTCCTCACGCACACCCGGGCATGCACCCGGATCGTTTCGATTCCAATAGCGCGCAGCTCCGGCACCAACAATATTCACGCGGCGCTTATGATCGAGGGCCCGCCCGTCCGTGCCCCTACCCCGCGCCGCCATGCTCCGCACCCGCAGGACTTTCCTGCCTGCCCTCGCTACTCTGCTCCTTGTGCTGCTAGCAGCACCTGCCCTGCTTCAGGGCACCGATGGAAAATCAGCCCCGCAGGACGCCGGCCGCCCCGACTTTGCCAGGCTCAAGCGTGAAGGCGCGCTTCGCTCCAGCTACCTAGGCCAGCCTGCTGGATCCGAGACAGGTCTTGGTTCAGAGCCGAGCCACACGAGCTTTCAGGATCAGGTCGCACCGATCCTCAGAAAGAACTGCGTGCCCTGCCACGGACCCGACAAACAGAAGGCTGGGGTACGCATAGACACCTTGGATCCCGACCTCGTGAACGGCGACGATGTGGACTGGTGGCTTGAGATCCTGACCGTCATGAGCAATGGCGCCATGCCCCCGGAGGGCGAAGGCGAACTGGAAGGTGGTGATCGCGGCCTGGTGATGGAGTGGCTGGCCACGGAGATTCAGCTAGCTTCGACCGAGCGCCGCGCGAGCAAGACGCACTCATCCTTCCGGCGCATGACGCGCTACGAGTACGACTATGCGCTGCAGGACTTGCTCGGGCTGCCGCTCAGGTTTGCCGAGGGTCTGCCCCCTGACCCGACTTCTGAAGATGGGTTCGAGAACAGCTCGGATGCCCTGCACCTCACCTCCATGCAACTGCGGGCCTACCTCGACTCGGCTCGAGCTGCCCTGCGTGAGGCGACCGTCTTCGGCGAGCAGCCTGCAGCACTCTTCTGGGCAGTCCCCATGAAGTCCGCAGCGGCCGCCGCATGGGCGCGGCAGGACGGACAGCTTGAGGGTCTAAAGAAGAAGCACAAAGACGACCCCGACAAACTGAAAGAGGAGCTCACACGTCAGGCAGACAGATTCGCAGCACGGCCGAGAGATACGCACTACGAGGACTTGAGTACGGGCCGACTAGCGCGCCAGGCCTGGGGCTACGGAGGGGCGAAGTTCGCGTGGAAGCCTAGCGCAACTAGCCCAAGCCCCCCGGAAGACCTCAACCACATTGCGATCCTGCCTCCCAGGAAGACGCGCGGTGGCCGGCAGCGGGTGCAGGGGGATGGCTTGATCGTCGAACTCGGCGACCGCATCCCGGAGGCCGGGACCATGCGCGTTAACGTCCTCGCAGCACGCGCATCGGTAGAGGCCGAGCACTTACCCAGCCTGCAGCTAATGTTTGGCTGGCAGGCGAGCAACGACTCCAGTGCCGTGACTCGGGTCAGCCAAACAGACCTCGTGATCGATGCGCAGCAGGGCGCGCCGAAGATCTACCAGTGGGACATTCCCATCAGCCAGATCTACCCACGCAACTCCGTGCGCAAGATCTCGAAGCTTGGTGCCCTCCCGAGCCCGTCTGAGTTCTTGAAACTCGTCAATTCCTCAGTTGGTGGTGCGAGCATTCACATCCACTCGGTCGAGGTCATCGCACCCTTCATCGAGCAGTGGCCACCCGCCTCCCACACACGCATCTTCTTCGACAGCCAAAGCAAGCAGGACGAGCTGGTCTACGCCCGGGAAGTTCTCGAGCGTTTCATGCCGCGAGCATGGCGGCGCGAGGCCAGCACCCACGAGGTCGACCAGAAGCTCGAGCTCTTCACACGTCTGCGTCCTAACTGCGCCAGCATGGAGGAGGCGCTGACTGAAGTGCTGGCCACGGTGCTCTCTTCACCTCACTTCCTATACCTGGTCGTCGAGACCGGCCCCAGCACCTCGCGATCTGATGACGGTTCGCCTGCTCAACTGACGAACATCGAGCTGGCGACTCGTCTCTCCATGTTCCTTTGGTGCAGCACGCCCGACGAGGAGCTGATCAGCCTGGCCAATGCTGGCCAACTGCAGCGCCCGGCGGTACTCCGCCGTCAGGTTGAGCGCATGCTGAACAATGAGAAGTCTCAGCGCTTCTCGAGGCACTTCGTGCGCCAATGGCTGAACTTGCCACTGCTGGAGTTCCTGCACGTGGACCGCAAGCTCTACCCGCAGTTCGATGCGAGCTTGAGGGAGGCCATGCAAGCGGAGCCGATAGCCTTCTTCCATGAGCTCCTAAGCCAGAATCACAGCGCTCTCGAATTCATTCACTCCGACTTCAGCATGCTCAACGAGCGGCTGGCGGTGCACTACGGCTTGGAGGGCGTGGCTGGAAATCACTTCCGGCGCGTCGAGCTTGGAGAGCAGCTGGTGCGCGGCGGGCTACTGACCCAGCCCGGCTTGCTGGCCATGAACTCGGATGGAAAGGATTCCCACCCCCTGAAGCGCGGGGTTTGGATGCTCGAGCGCATCCTGAACGACCCGCCGCCACCGCCGCCTCCGGCCGTCCCTGAGATCGATCTGACCGACCCAGAGATCGCGAAGCTGACCCTCAAAGAGCGCATCGAGAGACACCGAGACGATCCGGCGTGCATGTCTTGTCACGCCAAGATCGATCCCTGGGGAATCGCCTTCGAGAACTTCGACGCGGTCGGTAGCTGGCGTACGGAGGTGCAAGGACGCCCGGTAGATGCCACCAGCACACTCTTCAACAATCAGAAGCTGGAGGGCATGGATGGGCTCAAGGGCTTCCTATTGGAGAATCGGCAGGACCAGTTCGTGCGGGCTTTGACCCACAAACTGACCACCTACGCCCTCGGTCGCCCTCTCACCTTCGGGGATCGTGCCCATATCGACCAGTTAACCGCCGAAGCGCGCAGGCAGGGCGACGGACTAGCTACCATGGTCACGCTGATCGCAACCAGCGAGCTATTCCAGTCCAAGTGACGAGCGAAGGATTCCAATGCACACAGATATAGCATTCCTTGACCGACGGAGGTTCCTCCGGGGTTCTGCGGTCGCACTGGCACTGCCCTGGTTTGAGTCCTTCGCAGGCGCAGCCGCGAAGTCTCAGCCGCGTAAGCGCTTCGCCTGCATTTATGTGCCGGACGGCGTCCCGATGCCCCTCGCGGAAGACCCCGCTTTCCAGGACTGGTCGTGGTTCCCCCACGGTAGCGGCAGGGACTTCACCTTCACCAAGTGCCTAGAACCCTTGGCGCCACTGCGCGAGGACCTGACGATCCTGTCCGGACTCTCCCACCCCGCGGTGCGCGATGTTCACGGCCATTCCAACGCCGACCAATTCCTGACCGGAGCCGACACCGGCAGGGTTGAGGAGTACAAGAACTCGATCTCTCTCGACCAAGAGATCGCCGCCCACATCGGCGACCAGACACGCTACTCGTCACTGGTCATGTCCACCGACGGCGGCACAGGAACGCCGCGCGGCGTGCACACCATGTCTTTCGATCGCAACGGTCGAGCCATCCCCGCGCAGCACAGGCCCAAGCGCATCTTCGACTCGCTCTTCCTGAAGCGCGACGACGACGCCGGCCGGCGACTGGCCCTCGACCAGAGCGCCCTGGACGACCTGCTGAGTGACGCCCGCTCCCTGCGCAAGAAGCTCTCCGGTCACGATCAGCAGGCGCTTGATGAGTACCTCGACTCGGTCCGCGATACCGAGCTGAAGATCGAGAAAGCCAAGCGCTGGATGAGCATCCCCCTGCCGAATGTCGACGGGCATGAGCTCAACCTGGAAGTCACGCCGGAGGATCCGCGTGTCTACCTCCAGACCATGTACGACTTGATCTACCTGGCCTTCCGAACGGACTCCACGCGGGTTGCGACCTATCAGATCGGGCGTGAGAATGGCATCGGCCACAGCGACCACCTCGCTCGCGCCGTTGGCTTCCCGCTTAGCCACCAGCTCTCCCACGAGACAACCAAGACGGATGGCTGGAAGAACTTCGGTACCTACTGGGCCTTCCTCAGCGAAGAGTTCGGACGCTTTGCCGCCAAGCTGAAGGCGACCCCGGAGCCCGGAGGCGCAGGCAACATGCTCGACAACACCCAGCTCCTATTCGGGTCCGCGTCGAGCGCCTTCCACCTCTCGCGCAACTACCCGCTCGTCTTGGCCGGCGGCAAGAACATGGGCTTCAAGCACGGCCAATACCTCGACTACGCCGGCGCCCACGCCTTCGGCGGCGGCTGGAGTGGCGGCACCGAGCCCTGGCAACGTGAGTTCACCCATGAGGACGAGCCCCTAGCCAACCTCTACGTGACCATGCTGCAGCGCATGGGGGTAGCCGCGGACACCTTCGCCGGCAGCACGGCACCCATCACCGAGGTTTGAGCTAGCCCGGACTCGTCACCAGAATTGCGCGTGGCTGGCGCAATCCCGGTGACGAGTCCGGGCTAGGAGCCCCCTACTTCTTGGGGGCCTTCTTGAACACGGACGACTTCTTGTTGCCGCCCGCCACCAGGTAAGCGATCAGATCCTTCAGCTCGTCGGGGCTCAGCGTGTCGATCAGGCCGCTAGGCATCTGCGAGAGCTTGGATTCCTTGATGGCTGCTATCTCAGAGCGATAGAAGACTGCGGGCTCCGTCATCGGGTTGCGTGAGTAGACGGTGACCTCATCGCCATCCTCCACAACGATTCCCTCCGCGCTGCGCCCATCGTTATCGAAGACGATGTGCGAGCCGTACTGATCGGAGATGACCTTGTTGGGCTCGACGATGGCTTCGAGAATGTCGGCTACGGAGAACTTGTTAGCCACGGTGGTCAGGTCGGGGCCAATCGCTCCGCCCTCCCCATCAAAGCGGTGGCAAGCACTGCATGAGGCCGCGTGAAACAGGTTGCGGCCCTCAACGAAGTTGCGGCCAGTGAGGGGCGCACCGATCACATCGACCGCTGCACTCTTGGTCCACTCCCGTCCCGGCCCCACAGGCGGCCGAATGTTCTTGGGTAGAGCCGCCACGAGCGACTGCCCCAGGAGGCCGGCCAGGGAGTGCTCCTCCGCCACCGTCAGCTTCTCCGCCGCCTCCTTGCGGATGTTCGCCAGGAAGCCCGCGTAACTGTTGCCGCCAGGATGCTGCGAAGCCTCCACGAAGAAGCCGAAGTACTCCTTGCGCAGGTCCATGCTCCAGCCCTCCGTCGCGTTGCGCAGGATAAGTGCGTAGGCGATGTTCTGAACCGGCGGCATATTCGCCAGCATCTTGGCGATCGGTCCACCGTAGTTGTCGTTGCGCTTGATCAGCTCAGCCCACTCGGGTAGTACGTCAGGCGTGCCGCTCCGCATCAGGGCCAAGGTCTTCGATACCACGCTTGGCGAACCCAGGAAGGTCAATAGACGCGCGAGCTCGGTGTTGAGCGCGGGCGAGGCCGCAGGGTAGTGCGCTTCAAGCCTGGCCGTGACCCGCGCCCGCAGATCCGCGTCCGGCGCACCCATGCGCGTGAATGCCAGCGCATAGGCACGCAGGGCAGCCAAGCTCTGGGCCTCGTCTAGCTCGCTCAGCTCCAATCGGCCCAGGGCGGCGACGATCCCAGACAGGTCCTCGGCCGTGCCTTGCCTGGAGAGGGCGATAAGCGCCATGACCGACGCCTGCGGGTTGCGTTCAGCCAGCGCGCGCGCACGCCAGGTCAGGACAGGTTGGTTTTCGATGGCGATGCGAGCGGCAAAGCGAATGAAGCGGTCCGTGCTCGACAAGGCCGGCCAAGAGGCATCCACAGCCTGCGCATCGACCCGACCATGATAAGCCTCAAGAGCTCGGCGCTGATCCCGAGCGGGAGCTCCGGCGTCCGCCACCACGGGCAGCTGCTCGGTAGACTCCGATCCCGTGTAGCGAACCCGGTAGAGCGCTGACTGTGAGCCGCGGCCCCCCACCGTAAAGTAGAGCGATCCATCGCCGCCAATGACCGCGTCCGTAACCCCCAAGGGCTTGGCCCAGACGAAGTCCTCCTTGGTGGCCTTGTAGGTTGAACCATCAGGCTCCATGTGGAGGGCGTAGATCGTGCCGAAGGTCCAGTCGAGGATGAAGAGCGCGTCCTGGTACTTGGCAGGGAACTTGGCCCCGGTTCCGAACACGATCCCCGTGGGCGACCCCGGGCCGACATCGAGCACCGGAGGCAAGGAGTCCTCGTAGTAGGAGGGCCACTTGCCGGTTCCACTGCGCCAGCCGTACTCACTACCACTAGTCGCATGACACACGCGCGTAGGCCGATACCAGGGCGACCCGATATCCCACTCCATGTCCGCGTCGTAGGTGAATAGTTCGCCTTGCCGGTTGAGCGCGATGTCGTACTGGTTGCGATAGCCAGTGCTCACCATCTCGATGTTCTTCCCGTCCGGATCGCAGGTCGCGATCCAGCCGCCCGGCGCGAGCTTGCCGCGCGCGTGCCCGTTGGCATCCCACTGACGAGGCAACAGCAAATCCTCGTCCCAGTTAGCCGGGGCACGCGATCCATCGAACTTAGGGGGCGCGGTGTGATTGCCGCCGATGAAGTACAAGCGCGTGCCATCCACCGTGGGCAGGATCGCATGCGGTCCGTGCTCGCCACCATAACCGAGCGGAATGATGTTCTCGGCCTTGTCGAGCTGATCGTCACCGTCGGTGTCCGTAATGCGCCAGAGCCCCTGCCCGTTCACGTTCACGTAGAGCGAATCGAAAGCCCAGTACATCCCCTGCGCACCACTCACATCCACCTCGACTTTCTCGACAGTGGTGACTGCGCCTGCAACACCGATCTCCGCTGGAGTGACGCGGTAGAGCCCACGCCCCCCTTGATCGCTCGTGTAGAGCCGGCCCTTGTGATCATTGGTCAAAGAGACCCAGGAACCCTGAAGCTCGTTGGGCACCGTGTAGAGCAGATCCGCTTCGAAGCCCGGCGGCAGACTTAAGGCCTCCGCATCCGAAGGCTGCTGCGGTCCACCGGTCACAACGCTGTTCATCTCCCTCCCTCGCGATGCGAAGCTCGCGGGGGTCACCTGCCCACTCCAGGGCAGGTCGTCGGCGCCAACCGAACCGAGCACCGTTGCCTTTGACCAGTTGTTGCGCACGGCACGCTGCGGTAGGGCCGCCTGCCAGGATCCATCCGTCACGATCGCCCGGCCGTTGCCAAGCGCCAGGCGCATGGCCAAGCCCGCAGCGCCACCCTCATTGGTTGCGCGAACCTCGATCAGGTTCTCACCCACGATCAAGTTCTTGGAGACATCGCGCGAGACCACTCGCTCCCATTGGCCGTGGACCCCAACCCGCTTACCGTTGATCAGAACGATCATGTGATTGTCACACGATCCCGAGATCACAGCATCAGCCGGCAGATCCGTGATCTCGAAGGACTTGCGGAAGACCAACTCCTGGTCATTCGTCGCGGGACCCAACCAGATCCAATCGGGCACTACCGCAGCAGCAGCTACCGTTTCCTGAACCGAACCCGTCGCAAGCAACGGCGCCACAAGGATGGTCACTACAAGGGCCAAATGCGTCCTAACCAAGTCTCTCATCTCCAATCTGTTTGGGAGCAGGCCGCCCCCAATGTCCATGGGCACGCGCCCCGGAGGAACGGCACCCAAAATTCGCGGATCACTGTTCTCTGCAGGGTACTCGAAGGCGCGCGGTACGACGACACATTGGAAGGGTCCAGATCCCTGGCCCTCAGTGCCGAGTTCCAGATCCAAGAGCGTTAGGAACCACTGCGATCCGACCCGAATCGCCCACTAACACCACCGAACCGGACGCATCCTCGGGGCCTTCCGGAGCGTCCCACCTAGACCAAGGCCAATACGGGGTTCCCACACCATCACCCAGCTGGGCTTGACACAGCCACTCTCCCAACCAGCCTCGAACGCGAGTGCGGACATCAGCCTGAGCACCCACCACCATGGGGTAACTCTCATACATACGCGCAAGACCGACACCGACCACGCCATCGAATATCTTGAAAACGCAAAGATTGAGCTGAGTCAGTATGAGTTGGGCGAGGCGCTGATCCGAGTGGGGCCCGAGCTAGTACAGCGCACGATACGCCGTACTTCGAGGACGGTGCGGTCGAGCTCTACAACCTCAAGAGCGACATCGGAGAGCGCAACAATCTAGCTAACGCAACAATCTGGCTCAGAAGCAGCCGGACAAGCGCGACGAACTGCACCGACTCCAAAGGGAGTGGCGCGAGAAGGTCAGCGCCCCGGTACCCGAGCGCAAGGAGGCCCGCGTCCGAGCTTGGGAGCCCGGGCTCGAACCACCGCCCACAAACGCCAAGGGTCACTTGCGCCGCTGAAGCTTGACCATCGCCTTGCCCATGGCATCGCCGACGTTCATGTAGGTCTCTGCGTTTCCGCCGTAATGACTACCGGAGTTGCCTCCGCTGGCAAGCGGGTAGGTGTAGACCCCAGCGACATTGCCTTTGAACTTAGGGTACTTGCCAGACTCGCCGTCTACCGCAAGCACCGCCTTAAGGATCTCGCCCCCACCATCGGTGGCGCCCTCCTCGGTCTGGCCCAGTGAGGCGCAGACGAACTTCGCATTGGGCGCATCGAACTCCTTGCGCAGCTGCTTGATCAGATGCACGAGGTTTGACTCATACCGACTGGAGAGCGCTGCGCTCCGACTGTCTCGATCGCCCTGCCACCAGAAGAAGCCAGCCACCTCGTACTTCTTAGCTCCGGGGTAGTGCTTGTCCAACTCGGCTAGCACCTGCTTCGCCCGCGCGATATCGCCGTCGTACTGAGCACCTGCGTACCATCCGATCTTCGTCGGTTCGGTGCCCTTCTTCCAGCGCTCTGGCGAGCCACCGTATCCCGGATGAACCCAGGTGACGCCCTCGCCGTCCGTAAACTCGAAGCCCTCGCCTCCGGGCGGCAGCAAGTCCCAGCCGAGAGCGCGATTGCCGATGCAACTCTTGAGGATCATCACCGGAGCGTCGACGGCTTCGCCCACATGATGCCCGATGCCAATCTCGGGACCGACCTTGCCCGTGATCGTCATCCACTCGTTGTTGAAGCGTCGCATGCCGCTAGCTCCGCTGCCCATGACGCGCACGTTGCGGACATCCTTGCGTTCGGTCCAGTTGCCAGCTTCATCCACCAAGTAAGGGTAGAGCCCCTTCTCATTCACGGCGTGCTCGAGTGAGCCAGCCGCGCCCTCGACCTTTCCGAAGCCGAGCATATTGGACTGCCCCAACAGGATGTAGACCTGCACGGGTTTGCTCATGTCCGCAGACTTACCGTCGGGGTCGGGAAGTTGCGCAGTTGCGGTCGCCGGCAACGCAAACCACAGCATCGCCATGCCGAAGATGAGATGGGCAGATAGACATGTATCTTGTGCTCGCATGATTTGGTCCTGGTCCTTCTTCAAGGCTCGAGGTTCGGTGGCCGGAGTCCCCAAGGACCCTGTCAGCGTTTAGATCGTAGAGGATCCGTGCCGGAACACCGGGGATTCGTCCGCAGGATTCTGACCAGAGTCAGCCGGATCATGCCTGATACGAACGGCTAGTAGCCGTTAGATCGTTGGCTAACAGCGACAAGATTACTTCCCGCCACGGGCCGAATAGCGTTCGAGCTGCGAGGGAGTCAAGAAGCCTCCAAGCTCCGACAGGTGTGCTTCTCGATCGCTACGTTTGACTTCGCCGATGACCTCTTCATCCTCGCCCGCCTCCCAGCGGCGGGTTAGCTCCGTCTCTCGGTCATACTGTGCGAGGATTGCCGAACGCATCTTGCTGGTCTGGGTCGATGTGAGCTCCAGCCAGCTCTCAATTTTTGGCATGGCCTCGTCCAATCGCTCCAGCCTCTTCTCTTGCCAAGCACGCACCTGGCCGACGGACTCCTCCTTGCGGATCTCGGAGAGTGTGCTGGCCACTTGATCCTTGAAGCCAGCGGGTCCACTCGCGAGCTTCGCCACGCCCCCACCATCGCCCTCGAGCGCCTCATGCATCTCCTTGCGGAAGGCGTCGAACTCTTCCTGAGATACGAATCCAGCGCTGACGGGAGCTCTCGAACCCGAGTTCGAGATCGGTTGCAATTCCAGCGCAGTAAGCCGCTCCCGAAGCACCCGATTCTCTTCGATCAGTTCGTCGACGCGAGCGGCGATGTGATCACCGGAGTCGAAGACAACAGCACCGGTTGCACCCGCACTTCGGGCAGGACTCGATGCCCGATCGACGAGGTTCATCGTCAGCGCAGCCGATCCGAATGCAAAGGCAATGAGCGAAAGGAATAGGTGGTTCTTCATGACAGCCCGTGGATGGAGGCTGGAGCCGGTGGGTCCGTGGTTATCGTTCGCCATTGTAGATCGATCGAGTACCCCCAGGCCCCACCTTCTTCTCGGTGTAGCGCCACGATTGGACCACCCGCCTCCCTACGAGTGGGCAGGGAGCCACAGGCCTGGCGCCGGTTCACTCAGAAGCCGGAGCTCTACCGGCGGCGGCGTTTTGGCTGAACGAGATCCTTGAGGGACCGCAGAGGCTCGCCCTCAGGCAAGGACTCGATCGCGGCGATGGTGTCCTTGCAAAGCTGGATCTGTGCAGCGAGTGCCCGCGATTCTTTGTGGGCCTTCAATCGACGTCCAAGGTCACGCAGGCTCGGAAGGACAGGCCGCGCGGCCCCGCCGTAGGTCGCAAGAATCTTCAAGCATCGATTGATTCGATCCTTCTTGCCCCACTGCCCGATCTCAGTGACATCAATGCACAGTTCCATCCCTTCAGCGATACGGTGGCTTGCAAGAAGATCGAGGCCCGCCAGGCGTATGCTGCTAGCGAACATCACGCCGCTCGGCGACGGCGTTCGGACAGACTCCACGATCATGGGAAGCAAAGGCGTGATCTCTTCCAGGGATAGATGCTTGTAGACACTACCGATCGCGCCCCGCGCGCGGCCATCGTCGTTTAGGAGCAGTCGCTCGATAGCCTTGAGGAGAAGCTCGCGGTCGATCCCGTCGATCGAGCGCGCCAGCAGCCCGCGCATCTTCAGCGCTCCGCCCGGATAGAAGAGACAAAACGCCAGATAGCGCTGCGTGAACTCCCGCGGATCCTGTGGGTCCACGCGCAATGCCAGGCGCAGCATTGCAGGTGCTGCCTTACGGGCGGCGTCGCCAATATTAGCCAGAGCATACGCCGCCTGAATCCGCAGCCAAACGTCCTGCTCCTCGAGGGCATCCATCAGCACAGGCACCGCGGCGGCTGCCTTGCCCTTCAACATGCCCAGCGCCTGGCAGGCACCGTAGCGCGCATAGAGGTCCTTGCCCTTGAGCAGCTTCATCAGGTCGGCCACTGAATCACCGCCCTGCAGGGAGAGTGCTGTCGCAGCCCGCGTGCGCACGACAGGCGACCAACTCTTGAGCAGCGAGACTAGCTTCCGCGGGTTCATGGCGCCGTAGTGTTCACTAGCCCCCGTCCAGGCATCGAAGCCACGACCAGCCTCGATCAAATCATCGACATCGTCCGACCGCACCATGTTGGCCGAATCGGTGTCCTTGCCGGTCAAGTAGAGTTCCTTCAGCGGCAAGGTGTTCGCCAGAACGAACGCCCCGGTGCAGTCCCAGCCTCCGTACTTGTGCTCGCCGCCCGACATGCCTGCACCGCCCTGATACGGAAAGCTCCCGTCATGGGCGCGGGCAAGATCGTAATACCAACGCTGCTCCTTGAGGAACGCAGCCGTGGCATGCTTCCCAACCCGAGCTGCGCCGAGCGGTCCCCAGAGGAAACTGAAGTAGTTACCCGTATGCCCGCGTTCGCGCTCCCCGTAGGAAGCCGTGGTCATCCGACCGAAGAAACGTGCCTCCTCGTGGCGCCCCTGGAGGTCGAAGATTAGCGCCGCGATCGAGTTCTTCCCATTGTCATCGTGGGCGTTCCATCCGGGTCGATGGTCGCCGTAGGGAATCGCGCCCTTCCCCACGTAAAACTCCGCGAAGAGGTTGGCGGCCTCAATCGCTGCGTCGACTTCCTTGTCTATCAGGCCGCACTTGCGCGCCAGTACGAGGGACAGGTGGCACACGAGCCCGGCCTGGTTCAGAGCACCGTAGCCGCCGAGCCTTCCATGCAACCGACCTTCGTTCAGGTCCGGCCAAGCCATGCCGTGCCCCCATGTCCCTACGCCGCTCTGCCCCTCGGCAATGCGCAAGGAATACTCCGCGATCGCTGGCATCACTTGGCGGTCGCCAGTGGCGAGCATGTACTCGCTCAGGAAGAGGTTGCGGTAGCCCCACTGCCAGGAGAGCAGTCCCGACGTGCGGCCCTCCAGGGTTAGGCTCGTGTCACGCCGGCCTACTTCGTGGGCCAGCTTGCGTACGAGCTTGCTGTACTCCTTCTTGCCAGTCGCGAGCAAGGCGAGAGCGTTCATCATCCCGTCGATGTCGCCCTTTATATGGGCAGCCATGTGATCGCAGGCTTGCTGAAGGATGGCCTCTGACTTTGCGCATTTCCAAGGCGCACCATCGGCGTAGTCGCCGAGAACCGGCAGCTTCAATGTGACCACCTTTCGCTTGCCCGCACGCCAGCGCAAGAGCTCTAGCTTGCCCTTACCCTTGCGGCCCTCCGCCTCGGTGATCGCCTTCCCAAGCGCCTTGCGGGCATCCTGAT
>JBLIOL010000117.1:0-14421 GCA_047639615.1 Planctomycetota bacterium
TGGCCGGGCGTGACGGATTCTTCGCAGCCCCGTACCCCGGAAACGCCATCAATATTGGCAGCTGCGCGAACGTAGCGCTCACGAACCTGACGGTGGAGGGCGGTTCCGCCTACAGCCCCAGCACCAGTGGCTTCGGCTCCTACGCCGAAGGCGGTGGTACCGGCGTCCACATTCAGTCCTCCAAGATCGTGGTGCAGCGCTGCATCGTAAGTGGCGGCGAAGGCGGATCGTGGACCAACGATGGCAATGCCGGCGATGGAGGTACAGGCCTCCTGGCCGCAAGCCAAGTGGAGCTGGTTCTCGTTCACGCCCTGATCAGCGGAGGAGCTGGCGGCGACAGCGGCGATGGCATCGGACCCTTCTGCGCCGTAGGCGGCAATGCCCTCGAGATCGGCAACTTTCAATGCGACGCCCGCGGCCAGTCCCTAAGCCTTGTCCCAGGCGAAGGCGGCACCCATGTCTTCTTCGGCAACACCTGCTCACCAGGAAGTCCGCTGGTCGGCCCCATGACCATCTGGAACGGGAACGCGCGCTCCATGATCACCCCCAGCCTGGTGCGAGCGGGCGAACAGGTCCTCACCACGGCCCACGGGCAACCCGGCGATCTAGTCTGGCGTTGGGTCAGCACCAGCAGCCATTGGGAACGCCGCGCCACCTGGCATGGCACCCTGCTGATCCAACCCTCCTCACCCAACCTCGCCCAGCTGCTGGGCAGCGTCCCCGGCGATGGATCACTCGAGATCGACGACAGTTGGCGCCTACCGAACGGTATGGAAGGGCTCACCATCCATACCCAGGCGCTCTTCTGCTCCAGCACAGGCAGACGCAGTCTCAGTAACACCACCGCCATCACCGTGCTCGACCCAGCCTTCTAAGGCCCCCCCCGCCCCAAAGCAGAACTGCCCGCAACCAACTAGTGGTCGCGAGCAGCTTCGTTTTCTGAGCAGCGCTGGAGGCTTACTCCAAGGGAGAGGATCCGCCCTCGGGCATACCACCCATGCGCGATCTCTCCGCCTGAGCCTCGGGCGGGCTTTGCCCCATGGCTGAGCCAAAGGGTGCGCTCGGTGCGGGCACCGATGCAGCCACAGGCGCAGGTGTCTCGCCTGCCGCGGCCCTGCTGTAGCGCAGGCTCACGTTCTGGCGACCCATCTCCTTCAGACGTGAAGGATCCTTCTTCAGGCCCAGGTTATGGGCCTTGGAGACCACGCTCTTCACAGAGCGGCCAAGGGCCTTAGCGATCTCCAGGTTGGAGGCTTGGGGATAGAGCACCCGTAGCTGATCCAGCTCGGAGCTCTGCCAACGCGGCATACGCGTCGTAGCCTTGCCGCCGGTCTGTCGGCGCAGGAAGGCTTTGTCTTTCGAGATGCAAAGCCGGCCAGCGCAGGCTTCGATTGCGATCAGGGAACGTCCGAAGACGATCGCCAAATCCTCGTTGGTCCGGGTGCCATAGAGGCGTTTGAAGTCGGCCTCATCCTCATGGCTCCAGTCACCATCCTTGCGGGTTAGCGCAAGCTGTGCGATGCGACCTTCCACGTCGGCCTGGGCGCGGCCCATGACTCGACACAGGGCCTGCATGGTGGATGCTCCCAAGTACTGACGCAGCTTGTGCACCTCCACGTCCGTCCAGGGACCCGTCTTGGGCTCCCCTTCGAACAGGGATTCCGCCATGCTGCGGACCGCGGCGAGGGAGCGCTTGAGTTCACGCGCGATGGCGCGGTCATCCCGCAAGCCATACATCTCGCGGAACATAGCGATTTCCTCGGTGGACCAACGACCTCGCCTGGGCGATGTCGGTCTCTCTGCTCCCCACATAGGTTTTGACACGTGTTCCTCCTCTCTCTCGCAACTAACGAATGGGCATTGAGTCTAGCCT
This sequence comes from Planctomycetota bacterium, assembly GCA_047639615.1. GTDB lineage: Bacteria > Planctomycetota > UBA1135 > UBA1135 > CAYWNK01. The sequence goes on from JBLIOL010000117.1 coordinate 1,874, forward strand.
TGCGCTTTGTTCCGCTTCCAATCCCAGTTCACATCCGATAGGTCGATTGCGATAGGGGCTCTGAAATGAGGGATCATTTAGCAAGGGGGCCAGAAGCGGCCCACATAGGAGTTCGACCCACATGCCTACGACCCTGCACTTCTGTTTTGTGAAGAGTGCGTCCGTTCCAGGATTCGAACCTAAAACGGTAAAAAACGCCTCAGGAGCCCTCTGAGGCGGCTTCACCAGGCTCCAAGCCCTCGTGAAGCTCCAAGCGCACCTGGGCCAGGAGTTCACGTATCTCCTCCGCCCCACTGGCAGCTAGGGCCTTATCCGCCAATTCCGTCAACCTAGCCTTGGTGCCGCAACGCACGGCATAGCGGACTTCGGCCAAGAAATGGGAAGCCACACTCACGCCGGTGAATCCGAGCCCCAAAAGCAGCATGGCGTACGCCTGGTCCCCCGCCACCTCCCCGCACACGGTGCAGGGCTTGCCCGCCGCACGGGCCTGACTGGCGATGGAAGCCAGGGCGCGCACCACCGCTGGGTGGTGCGGCTCGTACAGGCGCGAGACCAGGGGATTGTCTCGGTCGACGGCCAACAGGTACTGCACCAGGTCGTTGGTGCCGACGCTGATGAAGTCGACCTCCTCCAGTAGCTGGTCGAGAATCCAGATGGTCGAGGGCACCTCCACCATGACGCCCACGGGCACGTAGTCGGCCACTTCGTAGCCCTGATCCTTGAGCTGTGCACGCACCTGACTAAAGATCTCGTGGGTCGCATGCACCTCGTCCAAGGAGGTCACCATGGGAATCAGGATGCGCAAATCCCCGAGCACACTAGCGCGCAACAGGGCACGCAATTGGACGCGCAGCAATTCCTGCCACTCCAAACTGATCCGTACGCCGCGCCATCCAAGGGCCGGGTTGGCTTCCTTCGGCGTGCCGAAGTAGGGCAGCGGCTTATCGCCACCGATGTCCAAGGTACGGAAGGTGACCGGCTTGTCCGGGAAGGCATCGAGCACCCGACGATAGAGCCGGTACTGCTCTTCCTCGGAGGGAAACTGGGTGCGCTCCATGTAGAGGAACTCCGTGCGCAGCAGGCCCACACCGTCGCAATAGTCGCGATCGAAGGTGCCTAGGTCGCGCACACTCTCCAGGTTCACCGACACGTCCATGCCCAGGCCATCGGTGGTCTCGGCCGGCAAGGAACCATAGGCGGAGATCAAGACCTGACGCGCTTCGCGCTGCTTGCGGCGCTCCTCGAAGGCCGCCATCTGCTGCTCGTCCGGTGTCAACTGCACCATGCCGCGATCCCCATCCACGAGGATCGGCATGTCCTGCTCGAGGCGCGCCAGCAGATTGGTGAGCCCAACCACGCAGGGGATTCCGAAGGAGCGCGCCAGCACGGCGCCGTGGGAGAAGCGCCCACCGGTCTCGGTGATGATGCCCAGGATGCGCCCGCGCTCAAGGAAGCTGACCACCTGCGGCGTGAGCTCCTCCGCCGCCAGGACCACCTGCCCCTGGGAGGCATTGACCTCTTCCTGATCCCGCTGCAGCAGTTCCGCCAGCACGCCGCGCCAGGGCTCGGACACATCCGCCGCGTAGTCGCGCACACTATCGCCTTCCAGCTTGCCCATGGTGCGCTTCAAGCGCTTGACCAGGGCCTGTACCGCCGCCTCAGCGTTGATGTGCTCCTCGTCGATGGCCTTCTCAACCGCCTGCCGCGCCGAAGGGTCGGACAGGATCATGCGGTGAACGGCGAAGATGCCCGCCTCCTGCTCCCCCGCGCTCTCGAGCACGATCTCCTGCTGGCGCTCCAAACGCGCGTCCACGCGCGCCAGAGCCTCCTCCAAACGCACGATCTCCCCCGCCACATCCTGACCCCTAATGGACCAGACCGGGACAGCACCCTCGCGCGCGCGCACCACGTGCACGGGCCCGAGGGCTAGGCCGGGGTTGACGGAGACACCTTGAATCTGGGGCATGGGCGGGCTGCGGGGTCAGTGGCTGGAAGGGCTAAGACGCGAGTCGTACTTGCGGTTTCCTGATATCGCTCAAGAAAGCGGGTCAATTCCATCGAATGAGTGCCTGTGGTGGGATCCCCCCCCCAGGAGCGTGTCCCGTGAACAGCGCCCGGCAAGGCCGGTAGCGAGTCCCCGGGATTCGAATAGGCAAGGCTAGCTGCCCAGGCACGGAAGATATTAGATGCAAAGGAACGTCGAGAAGGCTGACCCCAAGGTCAAAGCGCTCCCCATAGACAACAAGCGAGCCAGGCGGCCGCTTGGCAACCTGCTCCTACTGTCCGGGGGTACGAGCCTATTCGCCTCGGGGATCTTCTTGGGCCCTGCTGCCAGCCTAGCGGGCGCGGCAGCGGAGCCACTGGAGAGGCTAACCGAGTTGGGTCTAGAACCGAACCTACTGATGTTGGCAGGCGTCATGCTGCTCGGCCTCTGGTTGGTCTCGAAGCACATCCGACTGCACGTCCAGAGCCTGATGCAGCGCGACGGGAGCGAGCGGGCGCTGACCGAAATGGGCGCAGATCTAGCCGAATTCTGCAATCGACTGGTGGAGTTCCAGGGCGATCACCTGCACTTCCGCACGGAACTGGAGGGCATGAGCCGCCAGATCACCGCCCACCGCCAGGGCGACCGCTCCGGCGAAGCTGCGGACGGTCTGTTCCGCATGGCAGCCAGCTTTGACCAGCTCGGCGCGAACATGGGCGGCCAGTTGAAGGAGTCCGTCAGCAGCATGCGCCACAACGTGGATGAGCTCGGCGGCCTGGTCGCCGCTAGCCGCGACTTCCTGCAGGAATCGGTCGAAGACAACGGCGAAAAAATCCGCGCACTGCAGGGCAGCCTGGACAGCCTAGCGCAGGAGATCCGCCAGATCCCGGCCGCCCTGCAGCTGGCCCAAGCCTTCGTGGCAGGCACCGGCCTGCCCGCCCTCGGCGCCACCGGCGCCACCGGCGAAGAGGCCCCGGAGCCCGAGGACGAGCTCGACGAGCTCGACGAGAAGCAGGAGCAGGAGCCCGAGCTGGATCCGGAAGACTGCTTCCAGAATGAGATCGATGACGCCATCGAACTGGATCCGAGCCCGGCCAGCGGCCTGGGCCTCCTGGACGACATCGAGGCCTTCGACGAGGAAGCCGAGGAGTCGATCTTCGACGACGGCCCGCTGGCCTTCTTCGACCGTATCGAGAGCGCAAACAATCCTCAGCCGCCGGAGCCGGCCCCAGAGGAGGCAAGTACTGGGGAGGCAAGTGCAAAGGAGGCAAGTGCAGAGGAAACTCCTGCGAGCGCGCCCTCGAACGCTGCGCCCACCACGGAGCCGAGCGCTGAAGAGCAGAGCCCTACGGAGCAAGCTCCCGAGCCCGAGCTCGCACCAGACCTGGCCAGCGCGGACGCCATCGCGCCCAGCACGGTGCCCTTGGAAGCGCCCCTCCCGGCGCTCGGGCTGAAGCCCGAGGAAGCAACCAGCGACGAGCAAACCGCGTCCGCACCGGATGCGCCCTTGCCGAAACCGATCGTACCCCCGGCCTTGACCGGCGATGCCTTCGCCAGCATGCCGGCTCCGGATTTCGGCCCTAAGCAGATCGACCTGACGAAGCCCCCGGAGAACGATCCACCCGGTGGCCCAGGCAACTTCCCGAGCATCGGGTTCTAGGCAAGTCTAATCACAACGAGCGAGGGGCCGACTGCACTGCAGCCGGCCCCTCGCTCAAATTCACGCAAGCTGCGCGCCGCAGCGCCCTACTTGCTCTGCCCTTCTTCGTCGCCGGGCTTGAAGAAGGCCGCGAACGGGTTGTTCTTGACCGCTTCATGCGAGCTGCTATTGATGCGGTTCAGGTCGGCACGGTCCACGCGATCGAAAGCATCACGCTTCTCGCCACGTCCCCTGCCAGCACTCCGGCGACGGCCGCCGGGACCACCCAGCGGTGTGCCGCGCGCATCACCGGGGCGCAACTTCGGTCCGCGATCACGATCGCCACGCCCTCGTCCACGACCAGAGCCGCCACGCCTACGAGCGCCGCCACCTTGGGAGTCCCCTCGAGAGTCCCCTCGAGAATCCCCTCGAGAATCCCCTCGAGAATCACTGCGGGGGCCACTGCGGGGGCCACTGCTGCGCGCAGGACGTTCCATGGGGGGAACACCCTTCAGGGAGAGAGACATGCGCTGACCGGCTGGATCCACCAGTCGTGCGCGTACGGTCTGGCCCACGGAGAGCAGCTCGCGGGCGTCCCGCACATAGCGCTGGGAAACCTCGGAAATGTGCACCATGGCGTCCTGAGCTAGGCCCACATCGACGAAGGCGCCGAAGCTAGCCACCGCTGTGACCACACCCTGGACCACGCGGCCCGGGGTCAGGCGTGCAGCCTCCGTGTCCGGGCTGAGCAGCTCGGGAGCGAAGAGGCGCAGGCGCGGGTCGCGGCCGGGCATGGACAGCTCGCGCATGAGGTCGCGCCAGGTGTGCTCGTCCACTTCGAAGGAAGCGCGCTTGAGTCCCTTGGTAGCACCGGGTCGGCCGAGGCTGTCAGCCACGCTGCCGCCGCTGCTCTCGAGCAGGCGACGGGCGAGGTCGTATTGCTCGGGGTGCAGACTGGTGCGATCCAGGGGCGTATCCGAGCTAGGCAGACGCAGGAAAGCGATCACGCTCGTCCACTGAGCTTCCGTCAGGAAGGCCTCAGCGCGCAGCTGCTCGCGGGAGGTGAAAGGCGCCTCCGCACGGGCGGCGACCAGCTTGTCCGCAGTAGCCTCATCCAGGCCAGGCATGTTACGCAGGATCGAAGTCGGCGCGTGGTTCAGCACGCAGCCCACGTGGGCCACGCAGGATTCCAGGGTCTCCCCCAGCACGCGCTTAGCGTTGGCCTTGCTGACCAAGCCTTGCTCCGAGCCGAGGCTCAGGTGACGCGGGTCGACCTTGAGGAACTCCGCCATGGGGTCCTGCAAGCGACGTCCCAGGCTGGCGGCCATGCGCTCGGGCACGGCCAGCTCGCTGAGCTCCTTACGGGCCATTTCAGAGTTGGCGTAGTTGGATAGGCCGGCGTCGTTGGCCACGGTGATGATCACCGGGCTACCCGCAGCCACCAGGGCTGCGCGCAACTTGCGACCGCCGGTGCGGGCGCCTTTGCCGTGACCGGTGGTGCCCAAGCGGACGCCACTGTCGGCCAGGAATTCCACAACCTCGGCGCCGAGGGCGGCGGGCTCTTTCTCGGCCACCTCGATGCGCGCGGTGCGCACCACATCGCCGTAGTCGCCAATTAGGGCCAGGATCCAATCGCCCTTAGCATTCACGTCCACGCCCATGACGGCACGCGGCCCGTGGGCGGGAGTCAGCAACAGCTGACGCAGGTGCTGAGCCAGGAAGCGCAGAGCTTCATCATCGCCGCGCTCCTTGAGTTCCAAGCGCACGTCGGCCTCGATGGCCGGCATGAGGCGCGCATCGAAAGCCTGCCTAGCGACTTCCTGCAGCAACGCCTCGCACTCCGGACGGGTGTGCTTGCCCAGTGCCAAACGCACCTTGGGCAGGGCCACCTGCGGATCGAGATGCAGGGTGTAGTTGAGCACGCGCTCTTTCTGCGCCTGTCGCAAGGACACCAGGCGATGGCCTTGGAGTTGCTTCAGGGGCGTGTTGAGCTTGAGCAGTTGCTTGTGACGGCCGGACTTACCCTGGTCGCCCAAGGGCTTGGTCTGGAGCGTGCCGCGCTTGCGCAGCATGCGCCGTAGCAGACCGCGCAGACGCGCGTCGCGACCCAGGCGATCCGAAAGGATGCGCAGGGCGCCGGCTAGTGCCTCGACCTCGGTGTGCACACCGCGGTCCGGTTGCACGAAAGGCTCGCACAGGCGTGAGAGCTCAGGCGTCACGGCAACGTGCGTACCCAAACCAGTGTTGCGTGCAGCAGCTTGCTCCGCAACGGCGACAGGCGCGTCCGCAACAGCAGCAGCAGGTGCTTCGGTTGCAGCGGGCGCGTCCACAGCAGCGGGCGCTTCGGTTGCAGCGGGCGCGTCAACAGCAGCGGGCGCTTCGGTTGCAGCGGGCGCGTCAACAGCAGCGGGCGCTTCGGTTGCAGCGGGCGCTTCCGGTGCAGGGCTCTCGGCCGATGCTTCCGTCGCTACCTCGGTCTCGACGCCAGCATCCGGAGCAGCATCAGCAGCCACTTCGGGCGCGGCTTCCCCAGCAGCCTCCGCAGTCCCTTCAGCTTCAGCCGCGGCTTCGCCCTCGGGCGCCTCTTCGTCCGCGTCCGCCTTGGGGCGTCGCTCAGGGCGCGGCATGGACGCCACGATAGCGTCCGCCAATTTCCCGAGGCCACGGTCCAAAGCCAACTGCACTTCCGGCTCAGGCCGGCGGTGCGGAATGAACAGGTCCTCGAGTTCGAACCGGTCGGTGCAGTTCTGCAGGGCTTCGACAGCCGATGCAGGCACGTTCTCCAGGCGCTCGAGTGTGCGTAGGATCGTTCCTCGCCGGCGGTCGAGCTCTTCGAGCTCGGTGCGGCGATAGATCAAGCGTCGGATGTGGCTCTCGGGCAATGCCCCGGTCGCAGCACGACGGAAACGTCCGATAAAGGGCGACGTCAGTCCAGCGTCCACCATCTCGAGCACAGCCTGAACGGCGGTGGGCGGAACGGAGAACTCTTTGGAAAGCGCGTTGAGGATCAGGGTCGCAGTCACGAATGAAGCACAGGGCAGGGGCGGGCGTAAAGCCCTCTACAAAGCGGCACGGCGCGGATGCCCGCGCCGAGTGGTGGGGTCATTCATACCACAGGAAGGACTGGCTAGGGGGCGGTTGGCCCCGTCGCTCGTCAAGCGGCAGAAAAATCCTTGGATCAGGGCCTCGGATTAGACGATCCGAACGGCCTTGGCCAGGGCCTGGCCGAAACGCATTCCGGCACTCTCGTCCCGGCAGGTGACCAGGTGGCCGGAGACCTCGATCTCGCGGCCGGTGTACTTGCCTCCCGCCCCTTGGGCGGCGGACTTGAGGTCGCCACGGCCGGTGACCTTACGGCCCTTGACCACCCCAGCGGCGCTGAGCACGGCCAGGCCATTACCCCAGGCGCCGATCAGCTTGCCGGCGTTGTCGGCGGCGCGCAGCAGTCCGTGGCAGTGAGCATCCGTAGCGTAGGGGTGCGGTCCATCGCAGCCCACCACGACCACGCCGGCGTAATCCCCCATAGAGGCCTCCGCCAGCTCGCCGTCCACCATGAACTCGTCCTGCAGGCGTCCCTTCACCAACCCATCGGGGGCTCCGCTAACGGAGCGCGTCCCAACGTGGATGTTGTAGAGCGAGGATCTAGCGTAGCGCAGGGTCTGATCGCCGAATTTCTCCGGCGGAACGATCACCAGCACGACGCTGTCGTACTTCTGAATGACGAGTCCATCCTCGTCCAGCTCTTGTTCGGTATCAGCGGCCATGTGTGCAGGAATTGTCGCTTGCGGAGCCCCAGGGTCAAGCCCTGGGATGAACGTACCCGACCAAAAGGGTCAGTCCGGGGTCAAACTCAGGCAGGAAGCTCAAATACGGAGACTCGCGTCTCCTCCGCCAGCAGGCCAGCCCCGTCCACCACGGACCAGGCGATCTGCTCGTCCAGACCAGGAACCGTCCATTCCCCGAGGGGGCGGCCGGTCAGGGCGTCCAGGGCCTGCAGGTGGGCGCCGCGCTCCAGATAGAGCTTGCCCCCATCCGCAGTGATCGAGGCCGAAGGCAGGTCGTCCAGGCGCGTAGTCTCCAAAACGCTCAGCCACAGGGGCTTGTCGCCGGCTTTGCCGTCCGCACGCAGGGCGAGCAGGGAGAGCGTATCCGTGGCGCCGCCTTCTTCGTGAGCCATGAGGGACTCCACGTAGTCGCCGATGCTCTCCGGCGGCAGCACGCGGTCCAGATCCGAGGTGAGCAGAATGAGCACATCAGACGTGGTCACCAGAGCCTGAATACACGGCTCGGCCGGCGTCATCAGGATGCCCTCGGAAGCGCCCGTCTCCGCGTCCAGCGCCAGCACGCCCTGGCCCTGCTTGGTGGAGAAGATCACGATCGCACGGTCGCCGGTCAGCACCACCGAGTGGTAGCGCTCGCCTTCGCGCGAGTAGGACCAGCTCTCGCTCAGGTCCGAGGTGTCGAGGGAGAACACGCGCCCCGCGGAAACGCAGATCACGCGCTCAGCAGTCACCACCGCCCCATCGAAGGCCGGGATGTCGGCCGTCTCGAGCAGCTCACCGTCCGTCATGGACTGGCGCACGATGCGATGGCCGCCCTGGGTCGGGCCCAAAACCATCACTTGGCCCGTGGGGCCCACGCCCGCGCCGAAGCCGCGCCCGTAGCCGACCTCGCAGGGCACGTGCCAAAGCACCTCGCCCGTGCTGCGGTCGTAGGCGCCTAGCTTGCCAGGAATCACGTCGTCGACCCACTTGCCACCAGCCGGCGGATCATAGCCATGCAGGAGCACCGGCCCCGAGGAGCCGAATGCTGCGCCGTCGACCTCGCTCTCGAGCTCGCGACTCCAGCGCCTTTTTGCGGTATTGGCCATAGGCCACAGGATAGCGCCCTAAAGCGACAGGCGCCCCGCGGTCTCATGGAAACCGCGGGGCGCCTGCTGAATCAGGTCAGCAGGTCGGGTCAACCGTCCTGCTCATGGATGCAGCAGAGGACTCAGTCGTCCTGCTCCATGATCTTCTTGGCGATGCCCGGGGGCACGTCGCGGTACTCGGAGAGCTCCATGGAGTAGTTGCCACGGCCCTGGGTCGCGCCCCGTAGGGAGCTCGAGTAGGCGAACATCTCAGCGATGGGCACCATCGAGCGCACGATCCGCAGGTCGCCCTGGGAATCGACGTCGCTGACTTCGCCACGGCGTGAGTTGAGGTCACCCACCACCGCGCCAACGAATTCCTCGGGCACGGTGACTTCGACCTTCATGAAGGGCTCGAGCAGGATCGTGTTGTCTTCCACGGCCTGGCGGAAGGCCAGGATGCCAGCCGCCTCGAAGGCCTTATCGGAGGAGTCCACGTCGTGGGACTTCCCGTCGATGAGCGTGGCCTTGGTGCTGACGAAGGGGATGCCCTCGTGGCCGCCCGAGTCGAAGAAGGTCTTCAAGCCGAAGCCCACCGCATTGATGTACTCGCGCGGCACGGAACCACCCTTGATGGCGTCGATGAATTCGAAGCCGACCATCTCCGGGTCGTACTCGAAGCGCACGTCGACCACAGCGTACTGACCGGAACCACCAGACTGACGGATGTAGCGCGCTTGCGTCTCCAGGTCCTTCTTGAGGCGTTGCTTGAAAGCCACCTTCGGGCGACCGGTGCGCACGTTGCACTTGTAGTCGTTGATGATGCGGTTAACGATCACCTCGAGGTGCAGCTCGCCCATGCCCGAGATGACCAGCTGGCCTGTGGCCTCGTTGGTCTGAGCGCGGAAGGTCGGGTCCTCGCGCATCATGCGCCCGATGATCTCTCCCAGCTTGTCCCGGTCCATACCGGACTCCGGCTCGAGGGACATCGAGATCACGGTCGGCGGGAAGGAGATCTTCACCAGCGAGATCGGGTGGGCCGGATCACACAGGGTGTCGCCGGTCACGGTGTTCTTCAGGCCAATGATCGCGGCGATGTCGCCGGCGGGCACGGCCTCGAGGGCCTCGCGCTTGTTGGCGTGCATACGCACGATGCGGCCGATGCGCTCGGTCTTGCCCGTACGCGGGTTGAGCACCTTGCTGCCCTTGGTCATGACGCCGGAGTAGACGCGCACGAAGGTCAGGTCGCCGGTGGGCTCTGCGATGGTCTTGAAGGCCATCAGAGAGAGCGGCGCGTCGTCGTTCGGCTCGCGAACTTGCGCTTCTTCAGAGTTGGGCTTGGTACCTGTCACAGCGCCGATTTCCGGGGGAGCGGGCAGCAGGTCGATCACGGCGTCCAGCACGAAGCGCACGCCCTTGTGCTTGAGGGCCGAACCGGCCAGCACAGGCGTGATGGAAAGGTCCAGGGTGCACTTGCGCAGCGCCCGGAGGACCATCGCTTCGGGAATCTCCTTGTCCTCCAAGAAGAGCTCCATCATCTCGTCGTCGCTGCCAGCAACCGCGTCGAGCATATCGGCGCGAGCCACTTCAGCAGCAACCTGGTGCTCCTCCGGGATCTCGCCCTCGTAGTACTTCTGGCCCTCGCCATCCTCGGGGAACTTGACGTAGACCATGCGAATCAGGTCGACGAAGCCCTCGAACTCCCGCTCAGCGCCGATGGGCAACTGAATCGGGACCGGGGTCGCACCGAGGCGCTTCTTGATGGTGCCCACGGCGAACTCAAAGTTCGCGCCGACCTTGTCCATCTTGTTGATGAAGCAGATGCGCGGAACCTTGTAGCGGTCGGCCTGACGCCAAACGGTTTCCGACTGAGCCTCGACACCGTTCTTGGCGTCGAACACAGCGATGGCACCGTCGAGTACGCGCAGGCTGCGCTCCACCTCAGCGGTGAAGTCCACGTGCCCGGGGGTGTCGATGATGTTGATCTCGTTCCCGTTCCAGGTGCAACTAGTTGCTGCGGACTGAATCGTGATGCCACGCTTCTGCTCCTCTTCGAGGTAGTCCATCGTCGCGGCGCCGTCGTGGACCTCGCCGGTCTTGTGGATCTTCTGCGCAAGGAAGAGCACGCGCTCGGTGACCGTGGTCTTGCCCGCGTCGATGTGCGCCATGATCCCGATGTTCCGGTTGAACAGGGGGCCCTTGGAATTGGGCGGAGTGGGGCGCGGGGATTCGCTCTTGAGGTTCATGGCTGGCTCGCGGACCGCTGCTGCGGACGCGGGTCGGTTCGGGGAGAGTGCCCGCCAGATCAAGATCTGGGCCGGACAATGGAGACTGACGATGGATACTGACGACTAGCACACGAGTACACAGCTGCCCCCGTAGGAGGAGCTTTCGCGCCCATGTTTTGAGCCGAACAGAGTAGAAGAGGTGGTTCTGGCGTCAAGCTCGGAAGGCACCAATTACTACTTGTGAGGGGTTCTTCCTCCCCTCAATCGCCCCCGAGAGAACGCACCAACTGCCCGTTCAGCGTCCCGTCCAGGGACACGCCGCCCACGGGCAGGCCTGAACGCAGCTCTACGCCGTCTGCGGCGTACTCCTTAAAGGTCCAGGGAATGGCCTCTCCCTGGAAGGGCTCGGGCAGGGTCTGCAGGTGCAAAGCCAGGTGCGGGACGCCCAGGAGCGGGCCCGAACCGGAGAGCCCGACCTCCCCCAGCAGCTCACCGCGCTCCACGCTCTGCCCCACACTCACCGTCAAGCTGCCCTGGCGCAAGAACGCCAGCACCACGAATTCCTCCTCCGCCACCTGCAACACCACGTGATTGCCGGCCCGCGGTCCGCTCGGAGCCTGCCCCGGAGCGCAGTCAACATGGCCGTCCTCAGCGGCCACGATCGTGCCCGCCGCCGGCGCCAGCACAGCCTGCCCCCAGCTCGGCCCCTCGGGCGGATCCTCCGCAGAATCCTCGCGCACAAGCACCAAGCCCCAGCGCCGGTCGGCGAGCAGGGCCAAGGGCCCAGATTGCCCCGTACCACCCCATACCACCCGCCATTCGCCCTTTGCGGGCAAGTGGAAGCCGACGGAGCTGGGGCGGAATTCGCGGCTCGAGGGATAGGGCACCGGGAAGGGTGCCGCACCGATCACCAGGGCCAGGATGGCAAAAGCCAGCCCCCGACGCCGCGCCAGGAAGGGCTGGCGCCGCCAGGCGAATACCAGCCCCACGAAGCCCAGAAAGAGCGCCACCACCACGGCCAAGTAGCGCCCAATTCCATAGAACCAGACGGGGCCCGTGCCGCCCGGCCGGGCCAGCAGGTAGCCCCAGCCCAGCACCACCGCCGGGCCCAGCAGGAAGGCGCCCCAGGCCCAGAATTCGGGCTCCCCAGGCCCCATCAGGGAGCTCATCAGGCCCTTGGTGGGCCCTGCGGTGGGCCCTGCTGTGGGCCCTGCGGTGGGCCCTGCGGCAGGTTCTGCGGCAGGTTTTGCCGGCTGCCCCCGAGTGTGCTTCTTGGCCATCAGACGCCCGGGCTAGGCTGAGGCCGGTTGCGGCCGAGGCGCTCGTGGGCCTCGACGAATTCATGCGAGCAGAAGGCCGCCAGCAGCGAGAGATCCCCGGCCAGCACCACGGCGCCGAGGGTCTCCGCGAAGGGGTTCGCTCCCCCATCGCCGAAGCAGCCAAGCACCTCGAGGCACTCACGCGCCGTGCCCTGGCCGCTGCCTCCGCCCACGGTTCCGACCAGGAGCGACGGCAGGCTGACAGAGGCATACAGGTCGCCGTCCGTGGTCACATCCAGGTCCAGGTAACCCGTGGCTGACTCGGTCAGATAGGCCACATCCTGGCCGCAGGCCAGCATTACCGCCGCCAGGCCATTGGCTCCCTGCACCGTCCAATTCTGTGTTCCGAGCTGCGCAAAGCCCTGGGCGTAGGTGCGCGCCAGACGCACCATATCCTCCGGGTTAGCGCGTGCCACGCGCTCCAAGCACTCGCGGGGAATGGTCACATCGGCCACCACGCTGCGACCGCGGCCTTCCACCGCAGCGCGCGCATTGGCGCGTTTCTCCACGTCCTGGCCGTGCACGTAGC
>JBLIOL010000118.1:0-14384 GCA_047639615.1 Planctomycetota bacterium
TCGAGTCTTGCATGGGGAGTTAGGCCGCAGGTGCGCGTGTGTCGAAGGGACCCTTGAGGCGCATGAAGTGCTTCTCGACCAGGTACCAGGAGAGCAGGGCGGCTGCCACGGAGAGGCTGGTGGCTAGCAGCACGAAGAGTGCCTGGGCGGGTAGGCGTGAGTTCGCGTAGAGCTGCGCCCCGTTTGGGTCGTAGATCTGGTGCGCGAGGAAGTCCATGGGTCCGTGCCAGAGGTAGAGCGCGTAGCTGTACTTGCCGAGGAAGCGCAGGGGGCGACAGCGGAAGATGCGCTGCAATGGGCTCTGCTCGTCGCCGGTAACCGAGAGCCAAAGTAAGGCGCCAAATCCCAGGGCGACCAAGGAGAAGCGCAGGCTCTGTATGGGCATGTCGCGCCAGCCCTCGGGTCGCTGCATGGTGAGCGCTATTAGGGGCAGGCTGGCGAGTACGGCAACGATCCAGGCGCCGCGCCGACTGCGAGCGACGCTTATTCCTGAACGCAGCAACATGGCGAGCAGCGCGCCGAGCACGAGTCCGTCCATGCGCGCGGGTGTGAGTACGAAGCTCGATACCCAGGTTACGTCCGGATCCATGGCCAGGGCCATGCGCAGGCCGAGTGCTAGTAGGAAGAGCAGGGCCGAGAGCACCACCAAGGCGCGCTTGCTGCAAGCGGCAACCACCAGCGGCCAGCACAGGTAGAACTGCTCTTCGATCGCCAGTGACCAGAACACGTTGGGCACGTGGTGGCTGTACCACTCGCCTAGGTAGGCGATGCGGAAGTTCGAGAGGTAGCTCCAGTGCCAGAGCTGATCCGCACTCGAGTCGGCGATGTACGCCTGCGCGGCTGGATGGCCGAGCAGAGGCAGGCCGAAGTAGGCAAGGGCCAGTAGTGCGTAGTAGGCCGGGAAGATGCGCAGGGCGCGCCGCGCGTAGAAGTTGCGAAAGTAGCGCTGGCCTCCTTTCTGATCCCAGAGGATGCCGGTGATCAGAAAACCCGATAGCACGAAGAAGAGGTCGACACCCATCCAGCTGCGGCTAGCGAGGCCGAATACCACGCTATCGGCGAATGCTGGGCCCTTCGCCACCCCATGGAAAAAGTGCTGGAAGAGCACCAAGCCCACAGCCAGCCCGCGCAGGCCGTCGAGGGCCGGCATGTGGCGGCCATGGGTGGGGGGTGCGGCGGGGGTCATGGGTGGCAGTCGTTCTGGCTCGGTTTCTTGGCTAGCGATAGCATCCAGTCATGAGCTCTCTAAGTCTAGGCGCCGCGCTACTGATCCTCACTTCGACTCTCGGTCTGGCCCAGGATGCGGCACCCACCAAGATCTCGGAGTTCGGACGCTACGAGGGTTGGTCGGTGGAGCGCTTCGACGGTTGGTCGGCCAGTTCCGAATACGTGGAGATGCGCGATGGGGTGCGCTTGGCGGTGGATGTTGTGCGGCCGAGTAGCGCTGGTGAGGTGAGCCAGGAACGCCTTCCGGTGGTCTGGACCCATTCCCGCTACCACCGCAGCCCGCAGACCCTGATCGAGAAGTTCAATCCAGGAGCAAGCATCGAAATTGACTCCTCGGTGGATGTGGACGCTAGCTTGCAGCGCTTGGTGAAGCACGGCTACGTGGTTTGCGCGGTGGGCGTGCGTGGTAGTGGCGCGAGCTTCGGCCGCTTCGAGGGCCTCTTCAGTGAGAGTGAGACCAAGGACGCGGAGGAGATCATCAACTGGCTCGCGGAGCAGCCTTGGAGTGACGGCAACGTGGGCATGTACGGCGGTAGCTATCTCGGCATCACGCAGTTCATGGCGGCCAGCGTCAAGCCGGCGGCGCTCAAGGCCATCATTCCGGATGTGGCGGCCTTCGACATGTACGACTTGGTCTACCCGGGGGGAGTCATGCGCGCGGACATGATCGAGCACTGGGATTGGCTTACGGATCAGCTCGACATGGAGTGGATCGCGCCGGCGGTGGACGGGGATGAGGGGGGACTGCTCTTGAAGGAAGCAGTGGCGGGTCACGCGCAGAACTGGCAGGTGCTCGACGGCTATCGTTCGGCGCCTTTCCGCGATGACAAGGTGCCCGGCTTGGACTGGAGCACTCATGGACCTAGCGGTGTGCTGGCTGAGGTACAGGCCGCAGCCGTGCCCTGCTACCACTGGGGTGCGTTCTACGATTGCTTCGCCATGGATACATGCCTGATGTTCGCGAACTACCGCGGGCCGCAGCACATGGTGATGGCCCCTTGGGCTCACGCGGGCATGCCCGAGATGATCTATCAGGTCGAGCGCGGTCGGCTTACGACCATCGAGCGCCACCGTTGGTTCGATCGCTACCTGAAGGGTATTCCCAATGGCATCGATGAGCAGCCCAGGGTGCAGTATGCCGTGACCGAGAAGCCTGGAACTTGGCACTGGATGAGTGCTGAGAGCTGGCCGCCGAAGGGCCTCGATTCTAAATACCTGTGGTTCGCCGGCGGACAGAGCGGCACGCTGGAATCGGTCAATGACGGGGTCCTAGCAAACAGCCCTCCGCATGAGCTAGCTGCCTTTGATGTGTACGAGATCGACGCGAGCACGACCACGGGCACGAGCACACGCTGGGACAACGCGGTGGGCGCGACGCCGCGCATGAGCTACGCCGACTTGGGAAGCAACGATGCCAAGTGCTTGACCTACACGAGTGCGCCCTTGGACGAGGCGTTGACGGTGGTGGGCCACCCGATCGTGACGCTCCACGTGACTGCTGAAGCGGGTGATGCGGACTTTGTGGTGTTGCTTGAGGAGGTGCACGCGGATGGCTTCGTGGAGTACGTGAGTGAGGGTGTGCTGCGCGCCTCGAACCGGCAGCTGATGGACGCTCCTTACGAGAATCTGGGTCTGCCCTGGCAGCGTTGCGCCGAGTCGGATGGCGTGCCGCTCCCAGCGGGTGTGCCTGCGGCGCTGCTGCTCGACCTGCAGCCCTTGGCCAATGAGTTCGATGCGGGCAGCCGCATTCGAGTGGTGATCATGTGCGCGGACGCGGACAACCTTGAGGTTGCCACCGAGTCCGGCCAGGTGAGCGTGTTCCGAAATGCGGCATACGCCTCCGGAATCAGACTTCCGGTGCTCCCCCGATAGACGCAGATGGCGGCGGCCGACTACTGTTGGCCGTCAGCCCATGATTCAGATCGCGCAACAGCCGCCCGAGAAGGCAAGTCCCAAGGTCCCCGGATGGGCCTGGGTTCTGGTGTTGTTGCTTGGGCTGGTGCTGCGCGGGCAGGGCTACGCGCGCAGCGTTTGGATCGACGAGCTCTACACTTCGAACCTGTTTTGTGGACAGCCGGTGGTGTTGCTCAAGACGCTCTACAGCGACATCCACCCGCCGGCCTACTTCGTCTTCATCCACTTTTGGAACCGCCTCTTCGGTGATGGTGAAGTCTGGTTGCGCTTGCCGGCCTTGCTCTCCGGCTTAGCTGCGATCCTCTTGGCGGGGCGCATGGCGCAGCGGCACTTGGGCCCGGCGGCGGGACTAGCGACCGCCCTCTGGCTGGCGACCTCGCCCGTGCACATCTGGTACAGCCAGGAGGCGCGGCCCTACTCCACCAACCTGTTCCTGGCCCTCGCCGCCTTCGCCACCTACGAGGCTTGGGAGGCCGCGCCCCAGCGCAAGCGCCGGGGCCTGCTCTTCCTGCTGTGCTTGCTCGGAACGGTCTTCAGTCACTACTACACGGCCGTCCTGCCGATCCTCTTCGCGGGCATGGCTGTCGTGCGCCGAGCGCCGCATCGGCGCGGCGTGCTGCTGGCCTGCGGCAGCGTGCTGGGGCTCTTGGCCATGTACATGGGGGCCAAGATGGGCTTCAGTCATGTGCCCACGGAGAAGGGTTACCTGCGCGGCTTCGATCTTGGTGAAGCGTGGAAGCTTGGCTTTCAGTGGTTCCTTACGGGTAACAGTCTGACGCCAGTGGGCGCGCCCGCGGTCTGGGGCGGGCGGCTCTTGATCGTGGTGCAGGTACTGGGCGTACTCGTGTTCTTGCGCGGAGTGAAGCGTCTAATGGGCGTCGGCGCATGGCACCTATTGGCTGGCTTGGTCGCTCTGCCGACCTTCCTGTGGTTGCTCAACGCCATCGGCTTGGACAAGACCTACATCGAGCGCAGTGCCCTGCCCGTGCTGCCGCTCTTTGCCATGGTGATCGGCGCGGGCATGACCGGCTGGCGCAGTCCTAGCGCTGGCCGCACGGCTGGCGCCCTAGCCGGTGCTTCGGTGCTAGTGGTGTTGGCAGCCTTCGTCACCCGGGGCGATCGCTGGACGGTCTACAAGCCCAACCCCGACTGGCGCGGGGTCTCTGAGTGGATCGGCCAACCATGGTTGAGTACCCCGGTGGATCTGTACTCGGACTACGTCTCGCCTACCGCGCTGAGTTACTACGACGACCGCTTTCAGGAGACGAAGAACTTCGAACGCAACGAGGCCAAGATCGCGGGCTTGCTCGAGACGAGCGCAAAGCTCTTTGGCACAGAGGGTTTTCCCGGCGCATGGGTGCAAACTCAGTGCCGTGCGCAGATCGCCGCCTACGACGCTCACATGGATGCCCTGGAGGCGGGCATGCTTGTGCGCATTCACGAGCTAGCGCGCGTATCCGTTCCTGAGCTGATGCCTGGCGAGCACGCCTGGCTGTTGGTGTACATGCAGCCCAGTGCGCGCGCTCTGGAGGTGCTCGCGGACCCGCACTTGAAAGTCCTCCAAGCCCAGCACTTCCGCTCCCTGACGCTCTACCAACTCATCCGCGCGGACGAGTAGCTAGGGCAGGATTTGTTGATTGAAGAAGGTCAGCGCGCCAACGCCGCGACCGTTCTTAATGTCGGGGCCGTCGAAGGCATGCCCGATGTAGCTGAGGTCCGTAGCCGTGCTCGGTCCAGCCAGGGTCAGCAAAATGCTGTTGCCAGTCACGGTGCCAGCGGTGACTACGGTGCCGTCGCTGAGCACGAAGTCCAGCTCGGCGCCCAGCTCGAAGGTCAGGCTGTCGTCCAGGTCGCGGAAGGTCAACACCAGGAGGTCCTGGGCCATGGAGCCCCACTGCACGGTGTCGATGTTCGGCGGGTCGATCTCGTGGGTGTCCATTGAGCCGTAGAGGTCGCGCTTGATGACGCGCGTCATGCGCTCACCGATCTCCGTGTAGCCCTCGTACAGGAAGTGGCAGCCGTCGTGGCCGAGAGCGGCCGTGGTCGACATGACCTCTAGGTTGGCGTAGAGATCGGGTAGGACGCGTAGCACCTCGCGAATGCCGTCATTGATCGGATCGTTGCCGCAACCCGCTCGGATCTGGCAAACGTAGAGTTGCTCCAGAGCGGTGTAGTCCGTGAACCAATCGTCGTAGAGCTCATTGAAGAAGAGCGCGTAGTTGAGCGGATTACCGCCGTCCTCTTCGCCCTGGTACCAGATCAGACCCTTGGCCTGATCCTTGAAACCTGCGAGCTCGGCGCGCTTGAGCATGCGCCCGTAGATCGAATTCTCGTCCGTGGGGTCCAGGTCATTGCGCTGGTGGGCGCTGATCTGCGTGCCGTTGGCGGCTCCGCTAAGGATCCCGATGGGGACTTGGTAGTCCGTGACGAGGCGCGCGCCCATGTCCAAGGCCCATTGGCCGATAGATGCGTGCGCGCTCCAGATCTCGCCCTCGGCCTTATCCCAGTGACGGTCGAGGCGCTCGTAGTCGGGGTCGACGTTGGGCGTGCCGTAGGCGCGTACCCAGCGCGTCTGGGCGTTGTTTCCAAGGCCTTCGCCGTTGAAGTCACCGCCCACTGCGTTCGATTGACCGACCACCATGAGCAGGTCGCCGCAGGTCAAGTTGTGACGGCTTTGGATGCGTATCCGCTGGGAGCCGAAGCGCGCGTAGATCTCCAAGTGATAGTCAAAGAGACCCGCTTGGATGGTGGGCGCGATACTGAAGGCTGCGTTCCTGCCCGAGTAAAGCAGGGGCTGGGTCAGGGTCTGTAGTAGCTGATGGTCGCGTCGCAGCTCGATTTCCACGTCGGTGAAGCCCGGGCTGTTGATCGTGCCGGCAACCTGGAGTACGTGTTGGTCCTGGGCGTTGCGTTGGAACACCCTGCCATGCTGCGGAAGGTGCGTGAAGGTGACCTCGGGCGGGTTGTTCTGGAAGTAGCGCTCGTTCATGAGCCCTTCCACGGAGCTGCGCTCAGCGGGCGTCAGCACGTGATCAATGACCATGACTTCGGCGATCAGGCCGGCCAGGTAGCCGCCACCGGAGTAGCCGCCGATGCGCAGACTGATATCCGTGTTCGGCGCGGCGTGACCGCCGCCTACCAGGACGCCGTCCTGATAGAGGTAACCCTGGCCAGTGCCGGCGTCGTAGGTGGCTACCAGCAGGGTGGGCTCGCCCAAGCCCACGGGCTGGCTGCTGACAGCGAAGGTACCGGAGTGGAATAGGCGTGCGTGATCGCTAGTGGCAAACCACAGGGAGTGATCATTCGTGCCAGCAACCAGGTGGTTGTTGCGGCTGAAGTCCTCGATGGAGAAGACGACTACCTTGGTGTAGCTACCCAGGGGCATGCCCTCGGGCGCAAAGAGCGTGTCGCCGCCGTCGAAGCGCAGGGCGGGCTGGCCGCCGATCGCCTGCTCGATCAATTCAGGGCGACGATTACCCAGCTCTTGAGTGACGTGATTGCCCTCACCGCTGCGGTCGCGCCAGGTGTGGGTCAAATTGGAAAGACCCGTGCGTGCAGACCTATCTGCACGCAGCCAGAGATTGAGGCCGCGCGGGCGATAGGTCGGATTTCCGCGGTTGGATCCACTCGTAGAAGTGAATCCCTGGGCGAAAACCGGCGCTGTAGCGAGCAGCAGCAGAGGTAGAGCGATCTTGTGCATGGGATTAGAGCCATCGGGCTCACACTCCCTAAACGTATCTCACGTTGCTATTGCACGCTACATCTGCAATTTATCTTTGCGGCCTGTCCAGATTGAGGCACGTAATAGGCCCCTGGGGGTACCTAATTAGGCATTGCGGGCAGGGGAGGATTCCTCGCCCCGCCCGCGGAATACCAGGTTACCGATTCTTCAACTTCGAGAGCAAGCGCAGGAATTCCATGTAGAGCCAGACCAGGGTGACCAGTAGGGCGAAGGCGCCGAACCACTCCATGGACTTGGGCTGACCGGAATTGGCCATGCGTTCGATCATGTCGAAGTCGATCAGCAGCATGAACGAGACGACCAGCAGCACCACGACGCTGAAGCCAATGCCGACGATGCCGTTGCCGTGGATCATGGGGACGGCCACGCCGAACATGCCCATCACGAAGCTCATCAGGTAGACGAGCACGATGCCGCCCATGGCGGCGCAAACCACCGAGCGCATGCGGTTGGTGACCTTGATCACGCCCGTGCGCCAGAGCAGGAACATGGCCAGGGCCGTGCCCATGGTCAAGAGGACCGCGTGCAGCACGATGCCCGGGTAGGAGGCGAATTGGTACATCGCCGAGATCACACCCAGTAGTAGGCCTTCGGCGACGGCGAAGGGCACGGCCAAGGTGCGCGCGAGCTGGGGCTTGAAGCTGACTACGATCGAGAGCACGAAGGCTCCGATGCCGCCTCCGATCATGACCGGCATGGCGCTGCCCATGTCGAGTGAGCCGCTGGTCACCATGCTCCATGAAGCGGTGGCGCTAATGGCTAGAACGAGCAGCAGGAGCGAGATCTTGTTGACGGTGCCCTCCACCGTCATGACCGTGCCGGTGTCCGTTGCCGCCTGGCGGGCGCGGGTCAGGGCTTTCTCTTTCAGGTAGGGGTTGCTTGTGCGCATAGCAGTAGGTGTAAGCCGCCAGGGTCAATCAGGCCAGCCCTGGTGCCCAATAAGCCCCCAGAGGGGGCGTTCCCGAGACATCCGGGCTAAGGTGCGCGCCTCCCCCGAGGCCCCCTCTCCCCGACCAGCCATGAAGCTCCTCTCACGATCCAGCGCGCTCCTAGCGGCCGCCCTGTTCTCCGCCCCGCTCAGCGCCCAGCAAGCGGTCCTCACCCCCGGCAAAGTCTCCACCATGGAGAGCGTGGCCGGCGCCATGATTTCGCCCGACGGAAGCATGGCCGCCTACGTGCGCGTGTTGCCCTTGGACCCGCTCGAGGAGAACGGCAGCGCCCACACGGAGCTGCACCTGATGGACTTGGCCACGGGCGAGAGTCGCCCCTACGTGACCACCGGGAGCACCAGCGGCTTGCAGTGGACCCAAGACGGCAGCGGCCTGACTTTCCGTTCGAAGCGCGGGGACGACAAGTTCACTGGCGTCTACCTGCTGCCCATCGGTGGCGGCGAGGCACGTCGCATCGCAGGCCTCGACGATCGCAACGTGAGCGCTTTCGACCTGTCCGGTGACGGCCGCATCGCCATGCTCGGCACGGCGCCGGTCTCCAAGGAGCTGACCGCCCTGCGCAAGAAGGGCTTCAACCAGGAGATCTACGAGGAGGACTGGCGCGCTGCATCGGTCTTCATCACTGACCTCGACGGAGGCGCGGCCCTCGAGCTCGAGCTCGAAGGCCATGTGAGCGCGGTTGAATGGAGCCCCGTGGGCGACCGCGTGGCAGTTGCCTTCGCGCCCACCGCTCTGGTGGACGACAGCTACACCTCCAAGCGCATCGCCGTGCTCGACGCCAGCGGCGCGGGCACGATCTGCACCATCGGCACCAAGGGCAAGCTCGGCCCCTTCGATTGGAGCCCCGATGGCAAGGCCATCGCCCTGATCGCCGCCATCGACGAGCACGATGGTTCGGCCGCGCGCTTGATGTTCGCTGGGATCCCGGACTCCGCTCAGACCGAGCCTGTGATGCCGGAGGCCAGCACCAACCCCGAAGGTGACGAGCACGATGTGCACTGGCTCCCCAATGGGCAGCTCATTGTTCGCGGTAGCGAGAGTGTTTGGTCGACCGTGACCGTGTTCGGTGATAGCGGCCAGCTAGTGCTTCCCAAGCAAGGGCCTGCGCTGCGCTCCGTGTCCTTCTCCGCCGACGGCAAATCGATGGTAGCCACGGCCTCTACCTCGAACCACCCCTTCGAGATGTACAGCAAGGTGGCTGGCGGTGAATTCACCCGCCGCACGATCTCGAACCCCTGGCTCGCAGACGTGGCCCTTGGCCGTCAGGAGTTGATCAAGTACGCAGCCCGCGACGGCGTCGAAGTTCATGGCCTGCTGATCCATCCCACCGAGCGCGCCGAAGGCCAGCGTGTGCCCCTGGTGGTTTCCGTGCACGGTGGCCCGGAAGCGCACCTCTCCAACGGCTGGATCACGCGCTACTCCGACCCGGGCCAGGTGGCTGCGGGCCTCGGCTGGGCTGTCTTCTATCCCAACTATCGCGGCAGCACCGGCCGCGGCTTGGCTTACCTGAAGCTCAGCCAGGGCGACCCGGCCGGCAGCGAATTCGACGACATCGTCGACGGCGTGGACTACCTGATCGAGCGCGGCCTGGTCGACAAGGACAAGGTCGGCGTCACCGGCGGTTCCTACGGCGGCTACGCCACCGCATGGCTCTCTACCAAGTACACCGAGCGCTTCGCCGCCGGCGTCATGTTCGTCGGCATCAGCAACAAGATCTCCAAGGTTGGCACCACCGACATTCCGGACGAGGAGTACCTCGTGCACGCCATGCACCGCCCCTGGGACGACTGGCAGCTGTTCCTCGAGCGCAGCCCGATCTATCACGCCGGCGGTTGCGACACCCCGGTGCTGATCATGCACGGCAAGGAGGACCCGCGCGTCAACCCGGGCCAGTCTAAGGAGATGTACCGTCACCTCAAGCTGCGCAGCGAGGCCCCCGTACGCCTCGTGCTCTACCCCGGCGAGGGCCACGGCAACCGCAAGGCGGCCGCCCAGTACGACTACAGCCTGCGCCAACTGCGTTGGTTCAGCCTGTACCTGGACGGTCCCGGTGGCGAGATGCCGCCCCATGAAATCGATTACGGAATCGATTCGGGCGAGTGATCCTGATGCAGCCTGCCTGCGCGCTGCTGTAGTCTCCCTCCTTCATGGCGAAGGAGGGAGATGGAGCGCGCGGTGCCGACCTGGTTGGGCGCCACAAGAAGCTGGTGAAGCGGACGGCCCTGGTGTCGGTCCTGACCCTGGCCAGTCGCGTGCTGGGCTATGCGCGTGAGATGCTCTCCGCGGCCCTCTTCGGTGACCGCTCGGGCATCTACGACGCCTTCATCACCGCCTGGCGCGTGCCGAACCTCTTCCGCCGCTTGCTGGGCGAAGGCGCGATCTCGACCAGCTTCCAAACCGCCCTGACCGAGGTCGATGGCGATCACGGCGAGGAAGCCGGCCGGCGCCTGTTCCTCGACACGGGCCGCATGCTGATCGGCATCCTGGTAGCGGTGGCCGTGGTGGTCATGGGCTTGGTACCCCTGATGCCCGACACCATGCCCTTCACCGAGTGGCATTGGCTGGGCAAGGACCCTGACCCTGTGCGCCACCTGACCCTGCGTATGGCGCCCTTCGTGGTCTTCATCTGCGCCTCGGCCTTCGTGGGCGGCGCGCTTAACGTGCGCGGTCACTTCTCTGCGCCGGCGTGGGCACCGGCCAGCCTCAACCTCGTCTGGATCGCGGTGCTGCTCGGCATCGCCGCGCACTTTGGCTTCGGCATCGCGGCGGAGGAGGAACTCCTGCACTTGGAGATGGCCGAGTGGTTGGCTTGGGGTGTGCTCTTAGCTGGCATCGTCCAACTCGCGGTGCAGATTCCGGCCTTGGTCAAGATGGGTCTACTGCGCCGCGGACCCAAACCTGCCAAAGCCTCGGGCGGCCCCGGCCCCGGCACCGTCCTGCGCCGCGCCATCCCCTTGGCCTTGGGTGCAGCCGTCTACCAGATCAACGTCATGGTCGACGGCCTCATGGCGGAGGGCTTGCTCCCCGACGGCGGCCCCACCCTGCACTACTACGCCAACCGCGTGCAGCAGTTCCCGCTCGCCCTCGTGGCCATCGCCGCCACAAGTGCCGTCTTCCCAGCCCTACAAGCGCACGGCCACGCCGGCGATCGCGGCGCCCTGCGCAAGCTGCACGACGCCACCCACCGCGGCATCGCCTTCGTCGCCGTGCCGGCGACCATCGGCCTCTTCGTGCTGGCCGAGCCCGTCATCGCCGTCTCTTTCCAACGCGGCGCCTTCGGCATCGAAGGCGTCGAGCGCACGAGCGCCGCCCTACGCTGGCTCGCCCTGGCGTTGCTACCCGCCGGTGCCACCGGCCTGGTCGCACGCACCTACTACTCGCTTGGCGACTTCCGTTCGCCCGTGCGCATCTCCGCGGTGATGCTCGTGCTCAATGTGTTCCTGAACCTGGGCGCGATCCTGATCCTCGGCCTCGACGTGAACGGCCTAGCCATGGCCACCTGCCTCACCAGCTGGATCACCCTGATCGTCCTGCTCCCCGGTCTGCGTACCAAGCTCGGTCTGCCCGCACCCATCGGCGGCCTGCCCGCCGCCTTCACCCGCATGCTGCTCGCCGGCCTAGTCTCCGGTGCCGCCGCCTACGGCGGTTGGCAGCTAGCCAGCTCTGGCCTCGCCGTCAGCAAGCTCGGCCTAGTCGCCGGCATTTTCTGCGGCATCAGCGCCTACGCCCTCGCCGCCTGGGCCCTAGGCCTAGAAGAAGCCCGCACCCTTGGGCGCCGTCTGCGCCGCACCCGTAGCTAGAGGTTTCGCTCCGGGTCCATCACCTCGTGAAGGACTCTTCTGATGCGGAGCTCACGGCTATTGAACGTGTAGAAGGCGACGTGGTGTTGGACTCGCGTGGACCAATACCCTCGACGGATGTGTTCAAGGTTTAGGCCTTCATCTGGCGCCTTTAGAATCACCTTCATGCCCGCCTCGATGGCGTTCATGTAGCGGTCTGCCTGTGCCTGACCCCAGTTGCGGTGGGAGTAGAGCCAGATGCCGATTAGGTCCTCCTCAGCGGCGTGGTCTTTGACGAGCCGCCTAGGCATCCAGGCCCGCGCGCTGGCGGGCCTCGCGCTTGATCTCAGCGAAGTCCAAGGGGCCGGCGTCGCCGCTTTGCTCGCCTTCGATGAGTGCGTTGCGGAGGGCTTGTACCCTGCTCTCGTGTTCTTCGAGGAGCCGCAGACCCGCGCGCATAATCTCGCTCGCGTTGCCGTAACGGCCGCTCTCGAGTTGGGTGGCGATGAAGCCCTCGAAGTGGTCTCCGAGGGTGATGCTGGTGTTCTTGGCCATAGGGGTGCCTCTAACCGTGTGCTTGGTACCTAATAGTACCAGCACGTGGTATGTCGGGTCAGCCGAGAAGCCAAGTGGACCGAATCTAGCCATGTCCATATGACTGGCTAAGCGGCCAGGCGGTTACTGAATGCCGGGGCCTGATACCACTCGCCTGCATGCCGCTAGGATTGCCAGTATGACCCTCGCCCTCCTTGTCAGCCCCCTCACAGCTTTGGCCCTGATGGTTGGAACTGCGGCGCCGGCGGACTTTCCGCTCTTGGCGAGCTACTCGCCAACCAAGCTCAACGTTGGGTCGGGATTTGTCGCTGGGGCCGAGATTGATGGGAGGGGGAAGAGGGTTTGCTTCACCTGGCAGCACCTTCAAGACGGTGGTGTGAGGGGGCAACTGGACGGCATTGGCTCCCAGATCATCAAGGTCAGCTCAACGCCCTTGGCGCTGGAGATGATGTCGGAGAATCGTGCCCTCTACGCAGGCAAGAACGACGACGGCTCGATCGTCTACGAGGTTTGGGAGATCGAGAAGCCGACCATCAAGCTCGTAGAGAGCGATGAGTTCGATGACTTCATCTACCCCGAGCTGAAGAGTCGGAAGAAGCTGAGCGGCCTGCCCAAGAACAAGCTCGGACAGCCTGACTGGTGCACCGACAACCGAGCCTTGGCCAATGGCGTGCTCATCGGTTTCGCAGGCACCCCATCGGTGTACGGGCTGATCTGGGACCAGACGGGTTCCGCTCACCTAACCGAACTCGTCAGCACCAAACAACGCCCGCTCTTCACAGCCGGCTTCATCCACGCCAACAGCGCCAAGCACAAGACCCTCGGCTTCGTCTACACCTTGGAAGCCGTGTTCGTCACCAGCAAGCCAGGCCCCAAGACCCTGCTACTGATCGACAGCGATTGCGATGGAACGATCGACAGGATCTCCAAGCCCGACACAGCACTACTGCGGTCGCAGGGATTCGACGATGAGTCCCTCTGGCTAGAGCGAGCTGGCCTTTCTACAAGGTCGGGACCTCCTTGATTGCTAGCGCATGGGGGGAGGCGCAAGGCTTCACAATCGCCCATGCGCGCCCGAGGCGAAGCTGATACCGCGGGTTGCTGGAGTGCTAGGACAAGCAACATGATCCTTGCTCTGATTAGCAGCCCCCTCAAGGCCCTAGCTCTCGTGGCTGGATTCGCGGCGCCGGTGGACTTGGGCAGTTCAATTGGCACTGCGCCGAACTTCTTGCATGCTGGTGGCGGCTGGATCGCTAGCGGGCGTGTCTTTGCGCAGGAGAAGCGTGTCAGAATCAGTTGGAGACATTATCCAAACGGTCTGTACAACGGTTTGGATTGTGGGTCATCCCAGTCTATCCCGGTCTCATCGACGCCACTGGCGATCGACTTCATGGCGGATAGTCGTGCCTTCTATGCTGGCAGGAAGAAAGACGGATCAATCGTCTACGAGGTTTGGGATGTCGAGCGACCGACCCTGAAAATCGCAGCGGATGGGAGTATTGAGGACATCCTGTTCAAGGAACTCAAGAGCCGGACCGAGTTGCACGGCCTACCGGTGAACAAGCTCGGGAATCCGCATGGGTGTATCAGCAACCGAGGCCTGGCGAACGGAGTGCTGATCAAGTTCGCGCATTCAACGGCGGTCTTTGGATTGACCTGGAAGGCATCCGGCGAAGCAGCCATGTCCGAGGTGGTTGGCCTGAAGGGCAGTCCGCGCCTAAAAATGAATCTGCGCGTCGGGTCGGGTGCGAAACACAAGACCATCGGCCTCGTCTACAGCTTAGAGAAATGGCCCACTACCCGAGCGTGGGGCGAAACCATGGTGCTACTGATCGACGCGGACTGCGACGGGACGATCGATCGCGTTATCCCAGCCGACGCGCCCGAGCTGCTAGCGCAAGGTTATCGAGATGACTCGCTCTGGCTAGTGAAGCTCGGACTGCCGGTGGTGCATGAAGTACCGCTCAGCGACAAGAAGTGAGTGGCAGCGCATGCCGAGTTCGGGCGCATGGGGTCAGGCACAAACCGCCCCAACTCAGCAGGCGCCAAAGGCGCCCTTGGTGCCGAAGGCACCTGCTGAGTTGGGGCGGGTTGTGCCTGACCCCATGCGCCCGAACTCGGGGCTGATACCGCCTAGGCCTAGTCGCAGAAGGTGATCTGCAGGGCGTCGCTGGTGTTGTAGCCGGCGCCGCCGAAGGGCGGGTCGCGGAACCAGAA
>JBLIOL010000119.1:0-14379 GCA_047639615.1 Planctomycetota bacterium
CGGCGGATGGCTGGGGCAAGATCAAGATGGTGCTGCAGAGCTTCGCCATCGGTGGTTTGATTTGGATGGAGGCCTTTGGCTGGACGCCGTACTGGCGCGAGGTTTGGAGCCCCGTGGTGCACGTGCTTGTCTGGGCGACCCTGATTGCGACCTTGGGCTCAGGCCTCAACTACGTGGTACGCACGCGCAAGGTGCTGTCTGAGGTGGAGGAGTGAAAGCTCTCGAGCGCCTCAAGCTCGGTATCGTCACATCGGGCTTCTTGGGCCTGGCTCCCTTCGCCCCGGGCACCTTCGGGACCCTGGGCGGCGTGGCGATCGCCTACGCCCTGCGGGCCACGACGCCTTACTGGGCCTGGATCCTGGTGACGGCGGTGCTGCTCTACTTTGTAGGGCGCGCACTAGCGCCCTGGGCGGAGCGAAACTCAGGCAAGGACCCGCAGTTCTTCGTCCTGGACGAGGTGGTTGGATACCTGGTTACGGTGGCGTGGATTCGGCCGCCCAGCCTGCTTACCCTAGGGGTCGGCTTTCTCCTCTTCCGTCTCTTTGACGTGTGGAAACCGGCTCCAATCCACAGACTGGAGGCGCTCCCAGGCGGAGACGGCATCATGGCTGACGACGTAATGGCTGGCATTTACGCGTTCGGCGTACTGCTGATCTTACGCTTGGCTTTTCCTGGTACCGACGTGAACCCCTGGGAATGGGCTCCGGCGTCCTAGCTCTTCGACCCCACCCCCCACGCATATGAGTATCGCGGCCCGCTTTGCACTAGCCATGACCCTCGCCCTAGTGGTGGTCATGTTCTTAGCGGGCAGCATGCTCTTCGAGAAGACGGCGCGGGTCGTGGAATCGAGCGTAGACCATTCCCTGGCGGCCGCGACCAGCGTGCTAGGCGACACGGCGCAGGCCAAAGCAGACGGCACCGAGCTCTTCGAACAAACCAGCAGTAGCGCTCTGCCCGTCGGACGCGCCACGCGCTTCGATGTGAAGATCCTCCAGGGTCAGTACGAGGGCGGAACGGGCCACCTCTATCAGGAGGGCCCGGATCACTCGCTCCTGGTGCCGGACACGGGCAACAACCCGCGCAAGGACCTGTACGGGCTCTTCCTGGTGGTGACCGCGGCCGTGGTCACGGTCGGTGCGCTGGTATCGGCGATGATCGCCATGCAGATTTCGAAGCCGCTCAACGTCTTGGTGAACGATGTGCGTGCCATCGCGCGCGGCAACCTGCACCACCGCACGAGCACCAAGGGCAGCGGCGAGGTGCGCGGCTTGGCTCAGGCTATCGACAAGATGGCTCACTCCCTGCAGGGAGCCCAGGACGCGGAGATCGAATTCGGCGTACGCGAGCGCGAGCGCGAGGTGGCCATGCAGGTGGCGGAGTCCTTGCTGCCCGAAGACACGCCGACCCTCGCTGGCTACAAGGTGGCCATGGCCCACGTGGGTTCCGATGAACCGGGCGGAGACTTCCACGACTACCAGGCGATGGAAAACGGGGGCTTGGCGCTCTTCGTGTGCGACGTCTCCGGCAAGGGCGTACCCAGTGCCATCGTCGGCGCGACGGCGCGCGCCTACCTCAAGTCCGAGCTAGAGAACATCAGTGACGCCGAGCAGAGCCTCAAGCGCGTCAACCGCGCCGTAGCCCGGGACGTACGTCGCGGCATGTTCGTGACGGCACTCGGGGTGGTGGTGGATCCGAAGGCACACGTGGCTACCGTGGCCTGCGCAGGCCACAAGTTGCCGCTGGTGCGTTGGGACGCGGCCGCCGGGCAGGTCAAGTTGATTCAGCCCGAGGGCATCGCCCTGGGCTTCGACAAGGGCCCGATCTTTGACCGCAGCCTCGAGTTGATCAAGGCACCGCTCGAAGCGGGCGACAAGATCCTCTTAGCCGGCACGGGCGCGGTGCAGGTGCTGAACGAAGAGGGCGAGGAGCTGGGCGAGAAGGCCCTCTACCGCGCCTTCGCACGGCACGCGAAGAAGGAGCCGGAGGCGCTGCTCAAGAGCCTCTTGATCGCTCTCCAAAACCACGCGGGCGAGACCCCCTTCCCGGCCGACGTTTCGATCATCGTTTTATCCCGCGACGGTGCAGCCAGCAACGAGGCTTAATCTCTCCCATGGAAATCAAAGAGTTCCAGAGCCTGATCGAGGCCGTCTATTACGAGAAGGACTCCAAGCGGGGTCTAGCCGGCACGCACATGTGGTTCTGCGAGGAGGTGGGCGAGCTGACCCGCGCTCTGCGCCGAGACACCCGGGACGAACTGGAAGGTGAGTTCGCGGACGTTCTCGCTTGGCTCGCGTCCATGGCTTCCATCGCAGGCATCGATCTGCAGAAGGCAGCCATGGACAAGTACGCGAAGGGTTGCCCGCGTTGTTCGGCGACGCCTTGTACCTGCGGGTAAGCTAGGTCATGGCCCCTTCCGACCCGGCTCCGCAGGGTGCGGAGGCTCCCATGCTCGCGGGCATGGAGACCAGCGTGCAGTTCGCCGATGTGGCGCTGCAGCGCCCGGTGCGTCGGGAGTGGACGTACAAGGTGCCGGTCGAATACCAGGCCAATCTACAGGTGGGCATGCGCGTGGCCGTGCCCCTCGGACGGCGGCGCGAAATCGGCGTGGTGGTGCGTCTGTCGGCGGAGTGCAAGCTTGAGTCGAAGCGTGTGCGCGCCATCGCCACGGTGCTCGACGAGCAGCCGGTGGTGGACCAGCCTCTCTTGGATTTGACGCGCTGGATGGCGGACTACTACGCCTGCGCCTGGGGTGAGGCGCTGGGTGCGGTTCTGCCGGCGGCGCTGAAGCGCGAGCGCGGCAAGCGCATGCTGACCGTGGTGGAGCCGGCGCCCGGCGTGGGTGTGGAGCAATTGGAGAGCCTCGAGACCAGCAGCCCCAAACAGCACATCGTACTGCGCACCTTGCTGGAGGCCAGCGGTCCCATGGAGCGGCCGGACCTGCTGCGCAAGCTCAACCTGACGGCCTCGCCACTGAACACCTTGATCAAGAAGGGGCTCGTCAGCGCCACCAAGGTCGAGGCGGAGATCGACGAGTTACTGAGGGGCGGCAATTCGGAGCGGGTGCGTCCGGAGCAGCTCACGGAGGATCAGACCAGCGCTGTGGAGGCCATCACCGAGCGTCTCTCGGCGCGTGAGTTCGGAGCCTTCCTACTCTACGGCGTCACGGGCAGCGGCAAGACTGAGGTCTACCTGCGTGTGATTGAGAAGTGCTTGGCCCAGGGGCGCGGGGCGATTGTGCTCGTGCCGGAAATTGCGCTCACGCCCCAGACCGTTGGCTGGTTCCAGTCGCGCTTCGAGAGTGTGGCTGTGCTGCACAGTCGTATGAGCGATGGCCAGCGCCTCGACATGTGGCAGCGCGTGCAGCGCGGCGATGCGCGCGTGGTGGTGGGGGCGCGCTCGGCGATCTTTGCACCGGTCAAGGACCTGGGCGTGATCGTGGTGGACGAGGAGCACGAGCCCTCATTCAAGCAGGGCAGCACGCCGCGCTATCATGCGCGCGACGTGGCCGTGGTGCGCGCCCATCGCACCGGCGCTGTGTGTCTCCTGGGATCGGCCACGCCTTCCATGGAGAGCTGGGTCAATGCGGAGCGCGGGCGCTATGAACGTCTGGATCTGCGCAGTCGCGTGCATGGCAAGCCCATGCCGCCTGTGGAGACCGTGGACATGCGCCTGCAGCGCGGGAAGGGTCCCTTCTCGTTGCCGCTGATGAATCGCTTGCGTGAGACCTTGGAGCGCAAGGAGCAAGCAATCCTGCTGCTCAATCGGCGCGGCTTCTCCACGACTATGTGGTGCAAGAAGTGCTTCGTATCTGTGCGCTGTGAAAACTGTGATGTGACTCTGACCTATCACCGCAAGCGCGAGCGCATGGTTTGTCATGCCTGCTGCGAGGAGAGCTTGGCCCCGGCGGCCTGTCCGAGTTGCACGGCTCCAGCCCTGAAGTTTGTGGGCGAGGGCTCGGAGAAGATCGAGCTCCTGCTTCCTCGGGAGCTTCCCGGTGTGCGTGTGGCTCGCATGGATTCCGACACCATGCTGCGGGTTGAGGATTACGAAAATACCCTGGCCGCATTCGGCCGGGGGGAGATCGATGTATTGGTTGGCACCCAGATGATCGCCAAGGGGCTCGACTTTCCGCGCGTGACCTTGGTGGGCATCATCGCGGCCGACGGAGCCCTGAATTCCGGGGACTTCCGTGCCACAGAGCGCACCTTCCAGCTGATTTCCCAGGTCTCGGGGCGGGCGGGCCGCGGAGAGCTAGATGGGCGCATCGTGCTTCAGTGCCGGGAGCCAGAAGAGCCGACCTTGATCCATGCGGCGCGGCATGACTACGAGGGTTTCATGGTCCGCGATATCAGCGATCGCAAGACGATCGGCTTTCCGCCCTTTTCGCGCATCATTCGTGTGGTCTTTGAGGACGAGGATGAGCAGCGCGTAGTCCAGTGCGCCGCCCATGTGGCTGCAGTTCTGCGCGAGCATCTAGCGGTGCACGGCGTGCAGGTGTTCGGGCCCTCGCCCGCTCAAACGTCCATGCTGCGTCGCCGGCACCGGCACAACCTCTTGGTCAAAGGCCCGCTCGAGGGCGAGGGCATGGCTCATGCGCGCGGGCTGCTGCTGCAGCTCTCGGACGAGAACGCTCGGCCACGGATCAAGATCGATGTGGATCCGGTCAACCTGATGTGAGCAGGAGGCGTGTCCTCATTTGGGGAGAGCGTCTGGGCTAGATGGGCCTTCTGTGGTTCTAGCAGCCCGCTTAAAAAACAGCGACTTGTCGCTCGGCTCCCACGAAGCGCCTGGCTGCGTTGCCAGACCCCCCAAATAGCCACCACTATGGGGAGAACCTGTCGCCTTGCCAGACGATCCGTGGAAACCAATCGCTGGGCCGTTGTCTTTCAACGGCCTGCTAGGGCGTTCGGCACGCTGCTTGCATAGGGCCTGGTGAGAACCGAACACCTTTTGACCTGACCGACCCATGCAGACCCTCACGCTACTCGCCCTCAGCACGCTCTTCCTGCTTCCGCCTCAGCCCGTGGAGGAGACCCTGGCCTGGAATCCGGCTCCGAGCCCGACCCTGCGCCGCACGGTGAATCTCGAGTCGAGCACCACTGTCGATGAGTCCACCCTGCTCCTGATGGGGGATGAGCGGGATGCTGGATCCGGTATGGAGCGCACGCGCGACTTCAGGATCGTGACCCTTGAGAACTACGCTGCCTCCGAGAGTGCGCACCCTCATCGCTTGGTGCGAGTGTACGAGTCCGTGCGCGAGAGCAAGGCTAGCGAAGGTGCTCCGGCTGATGTGCACATTACTGGCCTGGGCGATGAGACCGGTCTGCTCGAGGGATTGACCGTGGCCTTTGACTACGACGCTGAAGAGGACACCTGGGCTGCGGCTTTCGCGGATGATTCTGAGGGCGATGAGGAGTGGCTCGCCCTGCTGAAAGCTGACATGGACTGCGCGGCTTTTCTGCCCAGCTCCGCGGTCAAGTCCGGCGACTCCTGGGATGTGGAGCTGGTGGCCGCCCACGACCTGCTCTGGCCTGGCGGCGAGGTGCTCGTTGAGTCCGCTTCTGATTCCGATGATGGACCCGAAGGGGGCATCCGAATCAACATGCCGAGGAACGCTGACATCCGGCGTTTGGACGAGTTGGATGGGAGCCTGGAAGCTACCTATACCGGCTCACGGGAAGTCGATGGCCGCATGTTGGCTGTGATCGAGCTCGAGCTGGATCTAGCCGGCGATCTGGAAGTGATCGATGACCTGCTGGCGAAGTCGCCGGGATCCGATGACGAATACAGCTTGGCTGATTGCTCGCGTGAGCTCGAGGGCAAGGGCGAGCTGCTCTGGGATATCAAAGGCGGCCACCTGGCGAGCCTGGTGTTCACGGTGGACTTTGAGACCTCCCTGGATGCCGCTTGGAGCATGCCGGCGGGCGGTATGGACTTGGACTTGGAGACGTCTAACACCGAGTCCGGGCAGCTCAAGCTCGAGATCAACGTCGAGCGCGTGGAGTAGGGTTACTACTTGTCCTCATCACCGTATTCGGTGAGGCGCGCTTCGAGCATCTCCATCAAGTCCACGTCGCCGCTCTCCAGCAAGCTCTCGAATCCCTCGCGAGCTGCCAGCCAGGCGCCCGCGATCAGGGATAAGTGAATAATCACCAGGGCCCCATCTCTGGTGATTCCTTCAATTAAGGGCCCGAACCATTCAGGCAGTACGTCGCTGAATATGGCCTTGAAGATCGCCCCGAAGAACATGACTAGCAGCGGGGTCATAACACCCAGCAGCATGAGCGTGATCTTCAGCATGATGCCGAAGATGAAGCAGCGCATGCCGAGGTCGAAGAGGGCGGATCCCCAATCGCGCCGGTAGCACAGGGTTGCGGAGACTACGGCAAGGGTCGCGCTGAGGCCCAGTGCACTGCGGAGGATGTCGGCGCTGGCGCTGACGAGCGCCACAGCCCAGTTTGTGTCGAGTGCGGAAGGCTCTGAAGCGGGCAGGCCTAATGTCAGGCGTGCGACGGGAGCCATCAGAACGAGCAACGCAGCTGCTGGAAAGAGCGGCAGAGCCAGAGCCTCGAAGGCTGCGTCGGGCTCGTTCTCACCAAGCATCTCGCGGGTGCGTGTGAGCACGCTACGGATGCGCCAGGCGGCGATCGCGGCGAAGAGCAGCACGGCCCAGGAGATGTTGTCCACGATCATGATCTTGGACCCGTAGCGCTGCTCGATGAACGCGCCAGCGCTGGCGCAAGCCACGCCGACCATTAGCACCGCGAGCCCTGGCAAGGGCCCCCAGGTGAGCCGCCGGAGCGCTCCCGCAAGGGGATTGGAGCCATAGCCAGCCCAGGCCCGCAAGACCTGCCCGCCGCCCTGCATGGCCGCTCCTCTCAGTCTGCCTAGGTTGTACACGGTGCTGAGGATAGCGTTCGCCCGCCCGCTCTGGGGATTCAGTGGAATCCCGTAAGGAATGGAGGGCAGCCTGACACTAGTGCTAGCAGAAGCTGGGTCACCGGCTCAGCACCCATGAACGACACCGACCAAAGACGCACCCTCGACGAATGGCTCAGTGCCCATCGTGGACTCTTGTTCAAGGTCGTTCGCGCCTATGCCTTCGATGCCCACGATCGAGAGGACCTCTTCCAGGAGGTGGCTTTCCAGCTCTGGAATTCCATTCCGAATTTCCGAGGCGATTCAAAGGCTTCCACCTGGGTCTACCGGGTGGCCTTGTACGCGGGCATCGAATGGTCGCGCAAGGAGCGCCGCCGCTCGGACAAGCAAGAACGCTTGGACGTTTCGGAACACGGTCAAGGCCTCACACTTCCGGACGAGGATGGGCGGGTGGCTTGGCTCTACGGGCGCATTGCGCAGCTTGAGCCTCTGGATCGTTCCCTGATGCTGCTGGTGCTCGAGGGGCTCAGCTATCGAGAGATGGCACAGACGCTCGGCATCTCAGAGAGCAACGTGGGAGCGAAAATTAGTCGTATCAAGCAGGCACTTAGCCAGCAGACGGAAGGAGCGAATAGCCATGAACTTTGAAGAGATGCAAGTCATCTGGGACAGCCAAGAGGAACAACCCATGTACGCATTTGACTTGGACGCCATGCACCGGGAAGTTCAGCGCAAGGCCGGCCGCATCGAGCGCGCGGTGAGCGTCACCGAACTCAGCATGATCGCGTTGATGTTCGTCGTGGCGGGTGCTCACGCTGCTGATCCTGTGCTTGATGGCACGCACACGTACAAGTTCTTCGGGAGCGCCGTGTTGCTCATGGTGGCCGCCTGGATGTGGGGCAAGCGTGTGAGGCGCCTCAAGGGCGAGGTGCAGTACGAAGCCAGCCTGCGCGGCGATATCGATCGGTCCCTGTCCCAAGTGAACTACCACCTGGGTCTAGCCAATGGCTTTCGCTGGTGGTTCCTGATGCCGGCTGCCTTGATCTTCATCACGGATATGAGCTTGGCAGACAGCGGCCCCACTGCCATGAGGATCCTTGTGGCAGTGGGGAGTATTGCGTTGGCCTTTGGGCTGGCGAGTCTCGAACCACGCTGCGTTCACCTGCCGAACAAGCGCGCGCTTGAGTCCCTAAAGGCCAAGCTGCTAAGCGAAAACTAGCGCAGAGCTAGCGCCGGCATAAATCACATACGTGCACGTCCGGGCTACCGGTGTGCCTCTACCCAACCCTGAACTCTGGCGAATGCCATGCAACGAAAACTATCCACCGCTGTCCTTCTCGCTCTCCTACCGCCGATCTTCTCGGCCCAAGAACCCGCACAGCCTGCGCCGCAGTTGCGCGAAGCCTGGGTGGGGGAGCTGGAGATTGGACCCATGCGCGTAGTGATGCAGTTCCGCATCCTCGACCTTCCTGATGGTGGTACTCAGGCGTACTTCGATAGCATCTCCGAGAACCGCCGCGACATGCGCGCGACCTGGTCCTTGGAGGACGGCGCGCTAGCGTTCGATGTGGCCAGCATCGGCGCTACCTACCGCGGAGCAGTGGATGCCGCGACCGGAAGCGCAAGCGGTCAGTTCGAACAGGGGGGACGCAAGTTTTCCATGTCGCTTCAGCGTCAGGCGATGGCCTACGAAAATCCGAACCGGTGGGAGCTCAGACCGCAAAGGCCGCAGGCGCCCTTTCCCTATAGCGTCGAAGAGGTGAGCTTTCCCAGCACGGCCCCAGGTGTGACCCTGGCAGGAACTCTGACGCTTCCCGCGGGAGAGCGGCCGCACCCGGTTGTGGTCTTGATCTCGGGCTCGGGGCCTCAGGATCGCGATGAGACCTTCATGGAGCACAAGCCCTTCCTCGTACTTGCCGACTACCTCAGCCGGCGCGGCATGGCGGTCTTGCGGTACGACGATCGTGGCACTGCTAAGTCCACGGGGGACTTCGGAGCAGCCACTAGCGCTGACTTCGCCGTGGATGTGTCGGCTGCCATGGACTTCCTGCAGCAGCACGCGGCAATCGATCCCGCGAAGGTCGGGCTGATCGGTCATAGCGAGGGCGGCTTGATCGCTCCGATGGTGGCTAGTTCGCGCGAGGACGTGGCTTACATGGTGCTTCTGGCTGCACCGGGTATCAGCGGCCAGGACATCTCACTCAGCCAGTCCGCCGCTATGAATCGCGCCGCCGGTGGAACCGAGCAGGAGATTGAGTTCGCGAAGGACGTTCAGGAGCAACTCTTTGACACCGTTCGGGCTGCGGCACCGAACCAGGATCTGCGCAGCCAACTTGCTATCACCCTCACTGAGCAATTGGCGGATCTACCCGACGACCTACGCGTGCAGGTGCGCGGCGCATTCGAGAATAGCTTCAGCACCTTGATCTCGCCTTGGTTCCGCTTCTTCGTGGCCTACGACACCAGCGAAGCCCTGCGCCAGGTGCGCTGCCCTGTGTTGGCGCTGAACGGGGAGAAGGACATCCAAGTTCTTGCTGAGCTCAACTGTCCGGCCATCGAAGCGGCCTTGCTCGCAGCGGGTAACCAGGACTTCGAGGTTGTGCGCCTCCCAGGCCTCAATCACCTGTTCCAAGCCTGCGAAACAGGAGCGATGTCCGAATACGCATCGATCCCGGAGACCATCAACCCGCTGGTCCTGGAGAGGGTCGGAGGATGGCTGGACGCCAGGTAGTACAGTCCAGCGCATGCAGCCGCTCCCCCAGCACTACACCGACGTCGTCCGCAAGACCGTTCGCTTCTCCTGCTTGATGGTGATCTTTGCCCTGATCACCGGCGTGCTCTATCAGGAGTCCGCCAAGAAGCTGGGCTACGGCGATG
Organism: Planctomycetota bacterium; assembly: GCA_047639615.1. Taxonomy (GTDB): domain Bacteria; phylum Planctomycetota; class UBA1135; order UBA1135; genus CAYWNK01. Next base: position 9,757 of record JBLIOL010000119.1, read on the forward strand.
CGCCTGCTGGCTTGCACCTCGAAGCGGTCTTGCAGCTGGCCGTTGTGCACGGTCATGCCTTTCTCATCACGGTGGTCCTGCCCTTGGCCATGATCGGTGCGCTGCTGCTTGCGCGCATGATCGGCGGGGCGGAAGTGAGCCCGCGCGCGACCGCCTTACTGGGGCGCGGTTACCTGCACTTCGGCGCCTTGGCCTTGGTGCTCATGCTCTACAAGGGCTACGCCATGCTGCTAGGTGTGCGCGGCGGCAACACAGATCTTGCAGACATCGATGCGAGCATGTTTGGAGGCAGTGCCGGCATGCGTCACGGTCTCTACGGCATCATTCACGTGGGTATGGCCTTCTGCCTGGGCTACTTCGCCATCGCCGTTTGGCACAGCCTCGGCAAGGCGCGCATGAACCAAGGGGAGTAGTTCGGGTTAGTGTGGTGGCGGAAACTCCAACCCCGGACCGCCATGCTGCTACCCGTCGCTCTTGCCCTGACCGCGCTCACCTCGCCCCTGCCCGTGCAAGACACATGGCAGGTGGGCGCCGTTGCGCCGCACATTCACCTGCCGGAGATCTCCACCGGCGAGGCAATCGACCTAGCTGACTTTCGCGGTCAGAAGGTACTGATCGCCGAGTTCGCATCCTGGTGAGCGGGTTGCCGCAAGCACGTGCCGGTCTGGTACGAGGCGGTCGAGCAGTGGGCCCGGGACGGTGCCTTGGTCCTCATCGGCATCACCCAGGAGCAGCACCCGGAACGTTGCGAGCTCTACCGGCAGTGGAAGGGCTTCGACTTTCCGATCCTCTGGGATCCCTTCAACCTGACCCAGTCGAAGGCCGTGCCGCGTTTCATCGCCATCGATGAGCATGGGGTCGTGCAGTCGACGCGCTTGAACCCGCGCAACTTCGAAGAGAAGTTCTTGGCCGTGGAATTCGATCCGCCGGCCGAGGATGTGAGTGCGGCGGATGCGGTCTGTTGTTTTACGGATCAACACGGCAAGCCCTCGCCAATCTCGACCCTATCCCAAGGCGGCGAGCTACTGGAGTCCGTTGCCGCCTTGGCGGCGCGCATGACCGCCGAGCCCAAGAATGCGCGGGCGGCCTTCCACGCGGGGGTGGCTTATCGCATGCGGCATGACTCGGACCAGGCACAAGCCGGCGACTTCCAGTCGGCGATCGACGCCTGGACGCAGGCCTTGAAGCTCGACCCGAACCAGTACATCTGGCGCCGGCGCATCCAGCAATACGGGCCGCGCATGGACAAGCCCTATCGCTTCTACACCTGGACCAAGCAGGCCCAGGCGGACATCCTAGCTCGCGGCGAAACGCCCGTGCAGTTGGTTGCCGAGCTCACGCGCGCGGAGTTGGCGGAGCCTCGCGGCGCGCAGCCGAAGGCTGATCAAGAGCTCGTGGATCCCGACCCTAATGGTGAGATCAACTCGGACAGCTCAGGCTTGGTCAGCATCGAGAGCGCCGTCGCTTTCGACACCTCCGGCAAGAAGCCCGTGGCTTCCGTGCACTTGATGCTTAGCACCAACGCGAAACGCGACGTGCACTGGAACCATGAGGCTGGTCCGTCTATTCAGGTCTGGGTAGATGCGCCCACGCCGCGCCTCTTGAGTGCAGCCCTACGCACGGATACGGCGAGCTCTGAGGGCACCCAGCAACTCGGCTTTGAAATTGAGCTGCTCCCCGGAGAAGACAGCATGGTGCTGCCTGCGTACGCGCTCTACTACGTCTGCGAAGGTGAGAGCGGCACCTGCCTGTACCTGCGTCAGGAGTTCGAAATCGAGCTCCGTAGGCCCTAATCCAGTTTGATTTCGGCTGCGCTATCGGAGCCGCCGATAGGGCACCCATGCTGTCCCGCGAAAGTTTCCGTGAAGCACTGTCTCAGAGTTGGCCGTTGCTACCCGCTTGGTGCATCGGGACCTTTCATCTGATCTTCGCGGAGGGCATGTGGGGGCCAGACAGCCTCAGTCCCAACCCGATGAACTTGGATGCGGAAGGCAACCTCGGCGTGCAGGTGCTGGCGATGTTCATTTTTGCCAGCGTGCTCTACTTCTTGGCCCCGCGGCTAGGGCCGTACCTGACCGCGGTCACGTCCTCTAGTTCGTCCCACGCGGTGCCGGTCTACGGCTCGCCAGCAGGGGACTTGGGCACATCGATCGTGCGCATCTTCGCCTTGCTCACCGTCTATACGATGGCCTTCGTCCAGCCCTAGCCTGGTCTATTCATAAGTGCCGCCAGGGGGCCAGAGGGCTGCGGAGCCGCCCGTTTGTGAAGTCAGGTGTGTGTCCTCATGAATAGATCAGGCTAGATCGAAATCGGCGCCAGCTGCGTCCGTTCACAGGAATGCTGCGCTTGCTTTAGAGTGGACCCATTGGGGCCGGACGGCTCTCGCTCGCGATATGGCAACCCTCCTTCTATGGCTCTTGATGCTGAGCTTTGTGCTCGGCCCACTCTCCATTGGTGCTGCGATTAGCAGCGGGTCAAGTTCTAGATACCTGGTCGTTGGGCGTCTGATCCTGTTGATCATGGTGTGCGGCGCAGTCCTGGGCGTTGTCGCTGGAAGAGAGAAGTGGGTGCACCAGTTTTGGAGTTGCAGCTACCCCTTGCATGGCATGTTCATCGGGGCTGGTTTCATGCTGCAGGGTGTCTGGTCATCCGATCGCAAGTTCCATGAGGAACTAGGCACGACCTTCAATGGAGCGCTGGTGGTCTTCCTTGGCCTCTTGTTCTTCGGGATCGTGCCGATCTTCCTGCAAGCGGTCTCTGGTGATGCCTGGCCAGTCGGTCGTGTTGACGGATCGAGCAAGGCCTTGGTTTCGGAATTGGTGGCCATTGCGCGCTATGGATTCGGTGGCGAAGTGCCTGGGCTGTTGGTGCGGGAGAGTTCCCAAGCGTTTGGCGGAGAGCTCGGGTACCTGCCGCGCTTTGTAGGTGTGCCCCTCGGCGCGAGCTATCTGGCCGCTCTCTATTGGGTGCAATTCGCGCTCTTAGCGCTGATGCTGAGAGTTATTCCTCGAGGCGTCGCTCGTCGCGCGCTTATGCATGAAGGGCCCCTGGTCCTGGCGGTGCTGACCTTTGGGCTCGGGATTAGACGCGCGGTTTGGAATAACTCATCCTCGTTACCGACCAGCTACGGCCCTTTGCTCTTGGTGGCGTGCGTGCTTACGCTGGTTCTCTTCTTGGCGATCCGAGTGGATCGGCGCAGGGTGGCGGAAAGGGATCCACATCCTGGACCAGAGCTAGGAGCGTGTCGCACATAGCCAACTTCGCGAGCCACGCGCCCTAATCCGCGATGCTGCGTTGCACCAAACCCCGAGTAGCTACGGTTACGAGGGTCTTGGCCCGCCTTGCCTCGCGAAAAATGGCACATGCCTCGCAAGCTCGGCTATGCGCGACACGCTCCTAGGTGCCTAATCCATGCCCCACGTACTTCTCGCACCCGTAACCGGCATCGTCCTCTTGCTTGTCTTAGCTGCGGCGGCCAAGGGCGGGTCGGACAGAGAGCTGATCTGTGGGGGCCGCAGGGCGCTCTTCGGTATGGCTTGTTTTGCGCCCATCGGCATTCTGGCGACGATCGGAGACTGGTTGCATCTGTACTGGAGTTGCACGCACACCATGCTGGCGCTCTTTTCCGTCAGCGGATTCCTGCTCGTTCACGTCTGGCCCGCCGACCGCAAACAGTTGCAGGTTGATCCGGCCCGGCGCAACGGCGCGACTCTTGCGTTGGTCGGACTGCTGGCTATCGGGGCCTGTCCCTTGCTGTTCTACGGGATCTTCGGTGAAGGGAGATTCCCCGGGCGGCTGAGCGCCAAGGGCATGTCCGCAGTGGCGAGCCTGGTGCAGGCGGCGCGCTATGGCTTTGGAGGGGATATTCCGGACCTGATGATTCCAGAGAACGCGCCGCAGATCGCACGCAACCTCGGACATCCACCGCGCTGGGTGACCTCACCCATGGGCGTGAGTCTGAATGCGGCGCTCTTCTGGATACAGTTCGCCACGCTTGCACTCGTGCTGCGGGTGATCCCCAGTAGCCCGTGGCGCCGTGTGCCCATGCTTCTTCTGCCTCTACCCGTCAGCATGTTTGTCTTTCGCTACTTGGGCATGAAGAGCGTGGAGAGTGGCATTTGGGACAATGAACCATGGATCGTGCGCCTCTACGGTCCCGTCCTCTTGGTTGCTCTGGCGTTGACGGTCGTGCTCTTTGTCGCGATTCAGATCGACCAGCGAGTGGCGTCCGCGATGGATAGACGGCAGGAGCCCGAGGTAGGATCCTAAGCATGAAAGCACTCCTAGTTGCGGCGGTGCTGTTCGTGTCGCCGGCGCTCGCGCCTGATGTGTGCGAGAAGTGTGATCCGAAGAAGCTCTGTCAGCCCCATGCGCAGCAGGAGGACGCCTTACTCGATGGCTTGCAGGCTGAGCTGGCCAAGGGCGATGTGCGCGATCGGCTCGAAGCCTTGCGCGCGCTGGCGGAGCTGACCTTCGAGCATGAGAACTGTCGTACGAAGGCGGTGGCCAAGGCGCTCATCGCGGCTCTCGATGATCCGGCCCTGCGCGTGCGCACGAAAGTGCTCGGGATGTTGGTGGATGGGCAGCACGCGGAGCTCACGATCACGACCCTCGTCAGCCGGC
>JBLIOL010000120.1:0-14271 GCA_047639615.1 Planctomycetota bacterium
CGGGCATCTGCCGCGGCTCACGCAATGTGCTGGCGCGCTACTACCAGGCGATTCCGATCGGCATCACCGTGGAAGGCGCGAACATTCTAACGCGTACCTTGATCGTCTTTGGGCAGGGTGTCTTGCGTTGCCACCCGCACGCACAGGACGAGGTGCGCGCGGCCATGCAGGGCGACCTGGTGGCCTTCGACAAGGCCTTCGTGAAGCACGTGGGCAACGCTGCTAGCGTCAGTGCTCGCGCCGTCTGGACCGCGGTGCTGGGTGGTGGCTTATCCCCCGCTGCGGGCAGCGCCGAATCAGCGCGTCTGGTCAATGGCCTGACGCGCTTCTCCGCCGCCTTCGCCTTTTCTACAGAGATGGCCATGCTCACCGTGGGCGGCCAGCTCAAGCGCCGCGAAGCGCTCTCGGGTCGCCTGGCCGATTGCATGGCCTGGCTCTACTTCGGTTCCGCCGCTTTGCATCGCTTCGAAGCAGGCGGCTGCAAGCCGGAGGAGATCCCCTTCCTGCGTTGGTCCACGGAGACCTGCCTGAAGAACCTGCAGGACAGCATCGACGGCTTGCTGCGCAACCTGCCCAACGCCTTCCTCGGCACTTGCCTGCGGCGCGCGCTATTCCCCTTCGGACTGCCCTACGGCGGCCCCTCGGACGAGCTCACCTGCAGCCTAGCCAAGCACGCCATGGAGAACGAAGCCACGCGCGCCATGCTCGTGAAGGGTGTGCACATCCCGAGCGAAGAGAGCTTCGGCCTGGGCAGCCTCGAAGCGACCTTCCAGCGCCTGCGCACCCTCGCGCCCGTGCGCAAGAAACTGCGCGCCGGCGTGCGCGCACGCAAGCTCGCGCGCGGTCCCGAAGCGGGAATGCTCGAGGCGGCCGTGGAAGCGGGCGTGCTGGAAGCTGCTGAAGCCAGCGCGTTGGGCAAAGCTCTAGCCGCCCGGGATGAGCAGATGCAGGTGGACGCATTCGACGCTGAGGCCTATCTGGATCGTTGTGGGGCATAGCCCTACCGAGAGATAGAAAGCTCGTTTCAGCTCAGGTCGCCAAACGACCGAGAGGCAAGGCAGCAGGATTAGGCTTTCCCCCCGTAGAGCTCATCCCGTTAGCCATGCATTCCCCTCTCTATAGACTCCACCGCCGGGCACACTCCAAGCGCGGTATGAGCCTGATCGAGGTCATGATCTCCTTCCTGATCCTGACCGTCGCAGTGCTGATTCTGTCGTCCACGATCACAGCATCCGTGGCGCATACGGGTTCTAAGCGCGAACGCGCCTTGGCGGCGGAAGCCGTCATGAACATGCTCGAGAGCATGCGCGCGGCGCCCTTTGAGCAGCTGTACGCGCTCTACAACTCCGACCCGGACGACGACCCTGAGGGAGTAGGCACTGCACCGGGAAGCTACTTCCACGTGGCCAACCTCACGCCGCTCCCCTCGCCCGAGGGGCCCGGGGAAGCCTGGGTTGGAGAGATCAGCCTGCCTGGCGCCGGGCCCGGACTCTTCGAGAATGCCGAGCTTCCAGAACTCGGCCTGCCCCGTGACCTGAACGGCGATCTTGCCATCCGCGCTACCGACGTAGCCGACCGCTATCAGATCTTGCCCGCGATCGTGACCGTGCGCTGGCTCAGTGGTGGTGCCGAGCGCAAGCTCTCCATGCCCACGATTTTCTCCGCCATGGAGAACGCGAAGTGAGCCTACGCCAGACCAAAAGCACGAGCGGCTTCACCTTGATGGAGGTCATGATCGCCATGACCATCCTTGGACTGCTGCTGGCGAATGTAGGCCTGGTCTCTCGGGCCGGCACTCGAGCCGCCCAATCCGGGCTCTTCGAACAGTTGATTGAAGATGAGCTCGAGCAGGGCCTCGATCGCGTGCGCTTGGCCTTGATGTCTTCCACGGCAGCCAATCTCTACCCGACCTTCGCCGCGCCCCTCAGCCAGGACTACATCGAATTCAGCACATCACTCGGGTACGAGAACAACATGCTGGTGGAGAGCGAGCCCGAACGTATCTCGTGGAAGGCGCAGGGATCCGGTGGTCAGTTGGTTTGGGAGCAAAACTTCGATCAACCTAGCAAGCGCAGGGTGGTCTGGTCGAACTCCGTGCCAATGCTCCAGATGGGCGAGATCGCCAATGAACTGGACGACAATGGGAACGGCCTGCAGGACGAGCCGGGCATCGCCTTCAGCGTGGAAGCGGAAGCCTCGAACCAGGCCCAGGTCTACGTCCACCTGACAATCGAGAAGACCAATCCCGACGGCAAGCAAGTGCCCACGGCGCGCTCGATTAACGTCACCTGCAGGAACTAGGGATATGCTGACAAGACCGACCAGCCGCCGCGGAAGCGCCCTCGTCCTGTGCCTGATCCTGGTGACCTTGATCGCCGGGCTCGGCGCTGGGTTGGTTCAGGTCAGCGCCGCCCACCAGCGCAAGCAGGCCCAGAGCATCAACAATATGCGCGCCTTGTACATCGCGGAGGCAGGCCTCTCCGAGGCCTTCCTGAGCTTGAGCCAGGGCCGCTCGGGGGAGGTAGGCAACCCCGCAGAACTAGCGACCTACGCGGGGGGCTACTTCTGGGTGACCGCCGAGAAACAGGCGGACGGCCTGATCCAACTGCGCAGCACAGGTCTCTACCGGTCAGGGCGTTCCTGCCTGGGAGCGGTGGTCAGCTCCAACTACAACCCGGTCGGTGCCCGCGGGGTCAGTTCCCTGGGCGACCTACTCGTCGGCGCCGGTAGCATCTTCGGAGTGCTCGACCCAAGCGGTACAGGCGCCACGGCACAATTGCGCGCCGATGGCGACATCATCTTCCAGGGAATCACCAGGGACGGTGTCGGCTCCACCAGCGTGGCCGGCAATGTGCAACCCGGGCCCCGGGGTATCGTCGAAGGTGGTGCCTACGTCCAGATCAGTGGCTCCATCGCGTCCTCCCTGAGCGAGATGGACATGCCTGCCGTACGCTTTCCGAGTCTAGGTCCGAGCACTGGCGACATCGAAGTGGCAGCCCGCAGCGAGGTCAACCTCAACGGCGACCAGCGCCGTGGTGTCCTGACCGTCGCAACCGGTGGGACCCTGACTCTCACGGGCCCTGCGGTGATCTACCTGGATCAGCTCCTGGTCAGCCCCGGCGGCAACCTCGTGATCGATACCAGCAACGGCCCCGTAGAACTCTACCTAGACGACTCGATCGATCTCGCGGACGGGTCCTACCTCTCCGAAATCGGTGGAGACCCGAGCCAAGCCGCCATCATCGTCGGTTCACCCGCAGCAGCCGACGATGGTAGCCGCTCCCTCTCCGCCCAAACCATGGCTGCTACCGGGACCTTCTCAGGACTTATCTACAGCCCTTACAGCACGCTCAATCTCGGCGGGACCTTGGACATCGTCGGAGCCGTTTCAGCGGGGGAACTGAGCCTCGGCGCTGGCTCCAATGTCACCTACGATCCCAGCCTAGCCACATCCGGTGTGGGCGTTGACGGTGAGGTAAGGATGATATCCTGGACCGTCCTCGGCCTGCCCGACGAACCGGTCGTGCAATCCAAGCTCGATCCCAAGCTCACCATCGCCATGCTCGGTCTCGCCCAAAAGCCCTCCTCCGAAGCCTACGAGGTGACCCGCGCCCAGATCGAACTTGTGACCACGGGCGACATAAGTCGCACCTACTCCGGCGAGCTCTCTGCTATCGACTGGAGTCAGGTGAAGACGGTCAAGACGATCGCCTGGTGGGACGAAGCCTCCGGCACCTACTCCACGAAGACGGAGGTCAAGATCATCACCGATCCGGACGGCACGTACGACTACGAGGTCAAGACCACCATCTCCAGTGGGAGCCTCTAGCCCCGCGTAGCGCAAGCCTCTCCGATGATCCTCGCCCTCCGCAAACAACTCGCCCTGGCATGCGTGCTCTTGGCAGCGCCGGCTATGGGCGGCGCCGACCACAAGGATCTGCTAGAGCAAGCACGCAAGGGCAACGTGCTGCCCGCGCCCGAGCTCCTCGCCCAGCTCTATGGAGAGCCACGGGGAACGCTCCTAACCCTCGTTGAAGCTGCTCAGGCAGACCTCGCAAAGCAACCGAGCGCTGGCATTGCAAGGCTACTGGAAGAGGTACGCAAGCTGCCTGCGGAAGTTCTCGCCCAGCGCCAGGGCCTGCCCGCTGACAGCCGCAACGAGCAGGTCTGGGTGCACGGAATCGGCATCGCCAGCGCGTTCATCAAGAGCCTAGCGACCCCCCGCGAGCTCGATAGCCTGGCGCAGATATTGGAAGCACCCGAGTGGGTCAGCGCCGAACGGCTCGGTCCTGAGGAAGCCCCTCTGGAACGCGCCCTGCGTGCGCTGCTGCTGCGCAACGAAGCCAGCTACTCCAAGCTCACGGCGCTCTTCACGCGCGTGCCCGACTGGGCTACGCCCGCCTACCTGCGTGCTATCTCCGGTACGCGCACTCTCAATGCCTTGCGCGCCCTGCCGACCTTGCTTGGCCGACGCGATGGCATGGACACCTACGTGCTAACCCAGATCGCATCGGTTGCACGCTACGCCCGCGCGCCCCTGGAGGACATCAGCCTGGGACGCATCCGCTCCTACCTGCACTCCACGGATCCCCATGAGCGCCGGACGGCTGCGCAAGCCCTGGGCTTCCTGGATGACACCGAGTGCATCCTCGACCTAATCGGACTCTTGCGCGACACGGAGACCGGTGTGCGTCACGCCTCCTATGGCTCCTTGCGCCTGATCACCGCCATGACTATGGACCCTGGTTACGGGCGCTGGATGGGCTGGCACCGGCGGGAGAGGACTTGGTGGCAGGAGCAAGCCGGCACGCACCTGGTGGTGCTGCAAGCTGGCGACTCGGAGGGTTTGGTCGTAGCCCTGCGCGAGCTGGGTTCTAGGCGCCTATTCCGCCGCGAAATAGGACCTTCTATTCGCCCCCTACTGAGCTCCAATCAAGTGTCGACCGTGCGTATCGCGCTCTCCGCGCTGACCGCCCTGCGCGTCAACGACGAGGAAACCCTGGAGCGCGTAGCCGCCCTGATGAGCCACCCGGAAGCCTCCGTCAGGGAGCAGGCAAAAGGCAGCCTAACTCTGATCACGCGCCGTCAATTCCAGCTTCCTGTATCCCGAACACCCCTGACTAGCCCCCCAACGGCGAAGTAAGTACTTCAGCGGGATGCCCCCCCCGCCACCCCTCAAGGCCTGAGCGGGATCCGCCGAATAACTGATCACAGGTCCCTATCCTATGTCACCCCGCACGTACGTCCGCCGCCGCAAGCTGATCAAGCCGCGCCTCCAACTCAAGCTCACGGGCTTGTTCGTTGGACTCTCGGCCTTGTCGCTGCTGCTGCAGTTAGTGCTCGTCACCAACCGCATCAGCCACGTGGCTCTCGAACTGCCCAGTGACGGCGCCGTACTACTCGGCCTCTCGAACAGCGTTCTTCTCGACGTACTGGCCGGGTCCTTCCTGGTTTTCCTGCCGCTGACCCTGCTGGTAGGAGTCATCGCCACCTTCCGCATCGCGGGTCCGCTGTATCGCATCGAGATGTTCTTGAACGCTGTCGAAGCAGGGGAGTGCCCGCCTGACTTCCACCTCCGGAAGAAAGACGAGCTGCAGGACCTCGCCGCTCAACTAGTACGCGTCACACGCCCATTGCGAGTGTCGAGCTCCGATTCGGAATCTACAGAATCGACCGAAGCGGACAACCAGGCAGCTTAGGCGACCCTCCCCCCATGTCCCTGAGATCAAAGATCACATGGGTCCTCGTCGCCGTCATCGGGCTCTTCGCCCTCGTCGTCGACCGGATGCAGCAGAGCGTCTTTCATGGGCGCTTCCAGCAGATCGAGGAGCAGGAAGCCAGAGAACATGTGAGCCGCGTGAGCGCGGCCATCGAAGGCGCCATCAGTGACTTGGACGCGCTCGCCCTGGGCTTGGCCAATTTCACCCCCCTATTCGACTACGTCGATGCCCCGAACGCGGACTTCGAAAAGGACAGCCTGACCCCAACACGGCTTGGCCTGCAGGGCCTGGATCTGGTCTACGTGATCGCTCCGCCCGCGCCCGTAGATGAGAGCTCAGACGACTTCCTCAGCCCCGTGGCCCACTTGCCGCGCGTGCTTTGGTCACAGATCACAGACCCCCAAGCCAAGACATCGGTCGGTCTCGCGGAATTCCCGGCCGAGTTCCTGTCTCCGAATCACCCGCTGTTGCGCGGCGTACTGCAGCGGGGATCCATGGCAGGTGTGATGCTCACCGAGCACTTACCCCTGCTCGTCTCCGCTCAGCCCATTCGCCGCAGTGATGGAACCGGCATGGCCTCCTCGCGAGACCAAGGCACCCTGATCGTCGGACGCTTTCTGAGCCAGGACCTGGCCCAGTTCCGCGATGCCGACGGGCGCGTCACTCTCGACCTGTGGCAGATCGACGGCCGTCACGAATTGCCCGCCGAGGTTGAGCAGGTGCTCCCGCTGCTGACCGCCTCGACCCAGGTCTACTTGGCCGAGAAGGACGCGAGCTCCCTCTACGCCTACGAGACCTTCGGCGACATTCGCAACCGTCCCGAAATCCTACTGCGTGCCACCCTACCGCGCGACATTACCGCCATCGGCGACTTGGCTGCACGCTCCGGCGTACTGACCTTACTGACCGCCGGTGCAACCCTGCTGCTGGTGCTCATGTTCCTGCTCAAGCGCATCGTACTCGACCCGCTTTCCACCTTGACCCAACACGCGGTCAACGTAGGTGGTCAAGAGGACTACAAGGGGCGCAGCCCGCTCAAGCGTACGGACGAACTAGGCACGCTCTCCGGGGAGTTCGACACCATGCTCGATCGACTCGATGAGGCCAAGCGCGCCCTGATGGACTCGGCCCGCCGGGCCGGTATGTCCGAGATCGCCACGGGCATCCTGCACAACGTTGGCAACGTGCTCAACAGTGTGAACATCTCCACCAGCCTAGCCGCTCAGCAAGTGGATGAGATGAGCCTGGCCGACCTGGAGCACCTCACCAATTTGCTCTCGAGCCATGCCGATGACCTGGCCGGATTCGTCTCCGACGATCCGCGCGGCAAGCACCTGCTACCGTTCCTCACCGCACTCTCCACCCAACTCTCGGATGAGCGCACGGGCCTACGCCAGGAGCTCTCCAACCTGGAAAAGGGTGTCGACCACATCTGCGATCTGATCAAGTCCCAGCAGGCCTACGCCATCCGCAGCAACCTACTGGAAACTCTCAACATCGAGCAGGTGCTGGAAGAAGCGGTGCGCATCACCAACAAGGCCTCCTGCATCAAGGACGGTGTGGACATCCGCGTCGATGTCACCGACATGCCGGTGGTCGCTGCCGATCACCATCGCGTACTCGAAATCCTGGTCAACCTGCTTCAGAACGGCAAGCAAGCACTCATCGGATCGAAGACGAATGCCCCGGCTATCGTGCTCTCCGCTGCACTCGAAGGGGAGCGTGTGCTGATCACCGTCAGCGACAACGGCCCCGGCATTCCGGCAGAGATCGCCTCCCAGATCTTCGGCCTAGGCTTCACCACCAAACCCACAGGCATGGGCTACGGATTGCACACGGCCGCCAACGCCGCCACCGAAATGGACGGCAAACTCACAGTATCTGACGGCCACCCCGGCGCCGTCTTCACACTCGACATCCCCCACCGGGCCACGACGCAAGCGTCATGAGCGACACTCCCCGCAACCGCAAAATCCTCATCGTGGACGACAACCCGTCTATCCACGAAGACTTCCGCAAGATCCTGAGGGCCAGCTCCAACGCTCATCAAGGCCATCTAGAGGACGCGCGACAGGCGTTCTTCGGCGAACCCGAAGCCAACCCTGCTCCGACGGCCGAGTCCCAGGCCTTTGAGACGGAGAGCGCCCACCAGGGCGAAGAAGCCCTGGAGATGGTCAAGGAAGCCCTGGCCAACAAGACCCCCTATGCCATGGCCTTCGTGGACGTGCGCATGCCCCCGGGCTGGGACGGAGTGCAGACCATTCAGGAACTCTGGAAAGCCGACCCTGAGCTGTGCGTCGTGATCTGCACGGCCTTCTCCGACTACTCCTGGAGCCAGACCATCGAAGCTCTCGGGCAGTCGGACAAGCTGTTGATCCTGAAGAAGCCCTTCGACTCCGTGGAGATCCGCCAGCTGGCCCACGCCCTCGTGGAGAAATGGAACCAGACCAAGCGCGAGCAACAATTGATCAGCGGTCTGCGCGATGCCGAAGCACAGCAACGTAGCTACGCGGCCTCGCTGGAGACCGTCAACAAGGCTCTGATCACCTCCATGGGCTCAGCCGAACAGGCCCTCGCCCTGCGTGGTGAATTCCTGTTGCGGCTCTCCTCGCAAGTAGACGAGAGCCTGACCACGATCATCGATCGCGTGCTCGCTACCGATCACCCCGAGGACCTGGGCGATGTGCTCGATGCCAGCCGCCACATGCTGGGCGTGCTAAACGAAGTGATGGACTACAACCAGCTGGAGAGCGGTTCCGTTACGGTCGACATGCAGCCGATCGAGCTGCGCCCCGTGCTCGAAGGTCTCTTGGACAACCACGCGGAACACGCCAAGGAAAAAGGCCTCACGGTCGCGCTCGAGATCGCCCCCGGCATTCCGCAGACAACCACCAGCGACCCCGATCGTCTCAACCAGGTCCTCGGCGTGCTCATGGACAACGCCCTGCGCTACACTGAGACCGGTTCGGTCTGCATCAAGGTCACCACCGAACACGGCACGGAGTGGAGCGACGCCTTCCTGCACATCGATGTGTGCGACACCGGTCCGGGCATCGCACCCGAATTCTGCGGGCGCATTTTCGAGCCCCTCGCCTTCCGCAACTCCGGCGGATCCGGCGTAGGCCTAGCCCTGGCCAAGCGCCTGGCGCGCAAGCTTAAAGGCGACCTACACCTGCAGAGCGAAGTGGGCACCGGCTCCATCTTCAGCCTGCAGATGAAGCTCTCCTAGGAGCCGCCTAAGATCACGAGCGAGTCGATGCCCGCGGCCACCCAGAGCGCCACCAGGGCCAGCCAGGCGCTTCGTGGGGGCCGAGCGACAAGTCGCTGTTTTTAAGCGGGCTGCTAGATGCGTGACCTAGCGCACGGCACCGGCCAGAGTCCTCCGTGCTTGCATGGCATCCTGGGCCACGGAAACAGGGACCTCGCGCGTACAAGGTCGCTTCGACAGGCGTGACCTCGGCTGCCGCGTCCCCCATGGGAGCTGCCTACTGGCCCGCGCGATTTTCGACTCGTATGCCGTTGTCGAGGCCCACTTGGACCGGACGCCGGCGGGCGACCCCGTCCTCCAGCACCATCACGTACGTACTGCCGTCCGGCGCCGCCCAGAGTGCATCGCCGGAGAACACCCACGCGTTCGTTTGACTCGTGATGACCAAAGTGGCGCGAGGCCGATTGCGTATCTCGCGAGATAGACCGGTCTTTCTGCGCAGGGGCTCAGATAGACGCAAGCGGGCGCTGTCTCCCGGGCCTGACGCGGCCGGCTGCCTAGCTGCCCATCAACGGACAGCCAACAAGTTGGCTAAGGCTTACTCGCCAGCCATGTTCTCCAGCATGGAAGTCCACTGGGGATTGCCCTCGTAGCCGATCGCCAGACCCTTCTTAGCGTAGGCGCGGGACAGGTCGATGTCCTTGATGTGTTGCTTGGCGAAGAATGCGCCAGCCACGTAGATCTCGAAAGCCACGGCTGCGTCTTGATGCACGCCGAGAGCATCGAAGGCGGCCACGGAGGCCATGCCGTCCTCGAGAGTATCTTCCTTGATGCTCTGCAGGCGCACCAGGACAACGCGCTCGTAGAGGCCTTCGGTGTTCTTCGGGTCAGCCGTCATGGCCGCGCTAAGCAGCTCAGCATCGGAAACACCAGCACCCAAGAGCGCCTTCATGGCGGGCATTCGAATGCCCTTGCTGCCGTCGGCATCGCTATCCATAGCAGCGCGCACGGCCGTGATCAGACTGCCGGAGCCAACGCCCTCAGCACCAATCTCTTCTAGGCGTGCCAGGATCGTAGCGAAAGCCGCCTTGCGTGCTTCGCCTTCGGCAGCTTCGTAGGCAGTCACCAGCTTGGTGACCTCCATTAGCTTGGGCATGCCCTCAGCCTTCAGCTCTGCCATGTGCGTCAGGTAAGCCTCGGGGCCGCCGGGTGCGTAACCGGTACGACCGAATACGTCGCCGTCGACGGTCATAAGCAGGATCGAGGGGAAGCCGGTGACGGCGTACTTGGCCTGCAAGGCGGCGTTGCGCTCCGGGTTCGGAACCTTGGACTTGGCCTCTTCCGAGCGCGGGAAGTCCAGTGAGACGAAGATGTACTCCTTGCTGGCGACGCTGCTCCAGGACTCGTGAGAGAAGACCTCTTCATCCAGCTTGATGCACCAACCACACCAGTCGGAACCGGTGAAGTCGACGAGCAGGTTCTTGCCTTGCTCGCGCGCTTGCTTGACGGCCACATCGAAGTCGGCGACCCAGCCTTCGCTACTGAGGGCGGTACTGAGGGCGGCGCTCGCGGTGGCAGACTCGGTGGATCCGTTGGCCGGAGTAGCGGCGTTCAGCGGGAGAGAGAGGGCGCTGGCGGCGGTGATGGCCAGGGTGGTCCAGACGTGTTTCATTTTGGCTCGTGGGGTAGTTGGGTGGCGTGCGCTCTCGGAATGCGCCGCCACGAGGCGGCGAATTCTAGTCCACTCCGAGCTGCACTACGCGACCCTTCGCTCACCTATCGTCCGAGGTGACGGGCAAGCGTGAAAAGGTCCTGTCAAGGGTGCCCGAAAGGCCTCCTTACCCGGAAATAGCAGCCCTTAGACCGTGAGGATGCTCTTCTCCAAGAGCAGCATGGCCTTGTCGGCGGGCACCGGAGGGCTGAAGAGGTAGCCCTGGATCTCGTTGCACTGCAGCACGCTCAGGAAGGCCAGCTGGCTCTCCGTCTCGACGCCCTCGGCCACCACATTCAGCTTGAGGCTGTGGCCCATCAGGATGATGGCCGTGGCGATAGCAGCGTCGTCGGGGTTGGTGGTCACGTCCTGCACGAACGAGCGGTCGATCTTCAAGGAGTCGATCGGGAACTGCTTCAAGTAGGAGAGCGATGAATAGCCCGTGCCGAAGTCGTCGATGCTGATCTTCAGACCGGCGGCCTTGAGCTCGCGCAGGGTGGCGATGGTGACCTTGGGGTCGTTCATCAACATGCTCTCGGTTACTTCGAGCTCGAGACCGTCGCAGGACAGGCCGCTTTGCTCGAGTGCATCCACCACGACCTTGTACAGGTTCGGGTCGCGGAACTGCACCGGCGAGAGGTTTACCGAGACGCGGATCGGCGGCAGGCCGGCTTCGCGCCACTCTTGATTCTGACGGCAGGCCTCACGCAGGACCCATTCGCCGATGGGCGTAATCAGGCCGGTCTCTTCCGCAAGGGGAATAAACTGTGCGGGGAACACGAGCCCAAGCTGCGGATGCTGCCAGCGGATCAGGGCTTCCATGCCCAGGATCTGGCGCGTGCCTATGGCTACGCGCGGCTGGTAGAACACGCGCAATTCGTTGTTGCTGAGCGCGTCCGCCAGGCTCTTCTCCAGGGTCAGGCGCTCGAAAGCCCACTGCCCCATGGCTTGGGTGTGGAAGGCCAAGCAGTTGCGGCCCTCGCTGCGAGCGCGCTCCGTAGCGTCCTGAGCAGCGTCGAGCAACACGCTCGGATCGGCACCATCCTCAGGGCATGCCGCGACACCAGCGCTAGTGTGCAGGTCCATGCCGGTGCCCGAAGTGGCGGAGGCGCTACTGATACGTTCCTGGAAGCGCCCAGCGAACTTGGCTACATCCTGTACGCGCGCAAGACCAGGCACGAGCAGAGCCACACGATCCGAGCGCACCCAGGTCATGCAGAAGTCGCCGGGATGCACGCCGAGTGAATCGGTATCAGCATCGCTGGTCAGGGCCGAGTTGATCGATTCGATCAGCATCTGCTCGATCTGGTTGCGTTCCTTAACCTCCATGCCGATCCAATCGAAGCTGGGATCGACGCAGTGCAAGGACACACCCAAGATCGCGAGCTGACGGCCGGCGCTGCGTGTAGGGGGAATCCGCCTGGCAGTCTCGCTGAGGAAGGCATCGCGGGTCAGGAAGTTGGTGGCTTCCTTGGGCGCAGCGGTGGTGATTTCCGTATCGAGTTCGGCTAGACGCAGGAGCAGGAGATCTGCCTGCACCGGCACGCATAGAAAATCGCGCGCGCCTAGCTCGCGATAGGTCTGAAGGGGTGAACCGCCCTCAGGGTTGATCAAGATGAAGGCCGGACGATCGGGACCCTGGGCCTGTAGCGTGAGTTGGTAGGCCTCGGAGATCTCGCCCGCGTCGGCGGTGCCGTCCACCAGGACGGCGTCGTAGGTCCCCGATCCAAGCGCCTCTCTGGCACTCTCAGATCCGGTTTCAAAGTGGAATGTGTGACCGCCGCCCGTAACCATGTTGGCCAACTCCGTGGAGAGCTGGCTGTCGGGGGTGATGGCAAGGATGCTAAGCGCTCGATTCATGGTAGGTGCCCGCCTGTAGACCGGAATACTCCCACTCTTCGACCGCCCCCACCCATGGCTTGATGGCCCAAGGACCACGATTTCACCCAAAGTCTCAATACGGGCCGTGCGGTAAACTCCTAGAGCGCCCCTGGGACGAACTCGCAATGCCCCATGGGCTCGTATCGTGGAACTTGCATCCGAAAAATCCCCGCGACTGGGCCTAAACGTCTCTTCCTTATGAGCCGCGTAAACTTGGAGCCTCTTCCCAGCGCTCGCTCACTCAATTGACAACCCCGTAACCTCACCATGCTCAGGCGCCTCCTAACCACCCTCACCCTCTGCCTCGCAGCCTCCTGCGCCAGCGTCTCCCGCAGCTTCGATTTCCAGCCGAAGCCCGCCGAGGTCATGGTCCAGTCCCCCGGGGAAGCCCACGCGGTGGCGCGCGTGCTCGTCTCCGTGCCTGGCGCCCGCCGCGATGGCGACCACGAGGATGGGCTCCCGCGCATGATCGTGCGCCTGCGCATCGAGAACCGCGGCGAGGCCCCCCTGCGCCTGGAGCTCCCACGCTTCAAGCTCGTGGACTCCAACCTGGTCCCTTTCGGCCCCGCCGAACTCCGTGAAGGCCCGCAGTCCATCGACCCCGGCACGGAAGCCCTCTACTCCATCGGCTTCCCCTACCCGGAGGGCCTCTCCCTCGGTGCACCCCAAATTGAGGGCATCAATCTGCAGTGGGTGCTCTCCACCGAGGCACAAGCCTGGGAGTCGAGCCTAACCCTCGAGCGCGTGCAAGATCCCTACGAGCACCACGAGCCGCACTTCAATTGGGGCGCGACCTTCATCTACTCCCGCGGATGCTAAGCCGGCACCACCCACACTTCGGCTAGCCCGCCGCGAGCGCTAAGCTGAGGAGCACCGCTCCCATGCCGCGCCGAAACAACTACTGGGCTTCACCACCGAGGTCTTCCGCACCCTCCGCGGTCCTGATAGGCCTCGCACTCACAGCCACGGTGCTCCTGCTCTGGACTTGGAATAGAGCTAGCTCCAATCCCGTGCTCGCCGCCGCGCCGCTCTCCCCTCGGCCCGGGCGCGCCGCATCCCTACCGTTGCTCAGCTCCGTCGTCGCCCTGAACGCGGCGTCCGACACGCGCACTCCGATTCAGCTCACGGGCATCGGGATGGCTAGCACCCACAGCGCTGCCGCCCTGCCCACCAACCCAGCCGCACGCAAGGCACTCTGCCTGCATGCCCTGGCGCAGCTGCTGGATGACGACATCCGCGGCAACGCAACCCTCGCCATGCGCCAGCTGAGGGCCCTCGACAGCACGAACGATCCGGAGCTGCGCCCGCTCTTGGTGGCTTGCCTCAAGTCCCGGGATCTCCAGCAACGCTCGCTGATCGCGAGCTTCCTCAACGCCCGCAGCCAAGCGCCCGAACAGGAGATGCTCCTGGCCGCGGCCCAAGACCTCAGGGATGATGTCGTTCCGCGTCCCCACAAGAGCCTGACCTTTCAGGGCTATCCAGAAGGCTGGACCACCGACGACCGGCTCGGCTTGCCTTCGACAATCCACAACGCTTCCCAAGCAGCGGCGCTGCTGCTGCGTGAGGGCGAGCGCGCTTGGCCCCACCTACTCAAGGGCTTGAACGCTAGCGATCCCCAGCAGCGCTTCCTCTCAGCTGTGATCCTAGCGCGCACCGGTTGCGAGCAAGACCTGCGCTTCACGATCACAATCCTCGTCACGCACCTGAAAGACAACGACTGGAAGGGCGATGCCACCATCGCCGGCCGCGCG
>JBLIOL010000121.1:0-14159 GCA_047639615.1 Planctomycetota bacterium
CCACCGTGCCCGCAGTGTGGGCAAAGATGGGCATGTTCGAGTTCCTCGCCACCGGCTTCTCCATACCGGTGCCCACGATCGGCACCTCGGAAACCAAGAGCGGCACAGCCTGACGCTGCATGTTCGAACCCATCAACGCGCGGTTGGCGTCGTCGTGCTCGAGGAAGGGAATCAGCGAGGCCGAAACACCGATGATCTGCTTAGGCGAAACGTCGACGTAGTCGAGCTCCTCCGGCGGGACCTCATAGTTGTCGCCGTCCTTACGGGCCAACACGCGGTCCTGAAGGATCTTGCCCTTCTCATCCACGCGCACGTCCGCCGGAGCCATCATGCGGCCGGACTCTTGGTCGGCGCGCAGGTAGGCGATGTCGGTGGTAACGATGCCCTTCTCAACGCGCCGGTAAGGCGTGGTGAGGAAGCCATAGTCGTCCAACTTGGCATACATGGCCAAGGAGGAGATCAGGCCGATGTTCGCGCCCTCAGGCGTCTCGATCGGGCAGAGGCGACCGTAGTGCGACAGGTGCACGTCTCGCACGTCGAAGCCGGCGCGCTTACGGTTAAGTCCACCCGGGCCAAGTGCGGACAAGCGCCGCTCGTGAGCCAGCTGCGAGAGCGGGTTGGCCTGGTCGACCACCTGGGACAGCTCGGAGCGACCGAAGAAGTAGTCAACAGCGCTCGAGAAGGTCTTGGAGTTGATCAGAGTCCGCGGAGACACGGTCTCCGGGCTCTCCAGGTTCATGCGTTCCTGAGCCGTACGGCGCAGCTTCAGAAGGCCCTTACGGAACTCCTCCCCCGCCAACTCGGCGATGGTGCGCACACGACGGTTACCCAGGTTGTCAATGTCATCGATCTCGCCCCGGCCAGCGCGCAACTCCATCAAGTACTTGACGGAGTTGACGATGTCCTCGGGCTGCAGGACCTGAATGTTCTCGGCGATGACCTGGTCGAACTTCCGGTTGAGGCGGAAGCGGCCGACCCGGCCCAAGCGGTAGCGCTGGACGTCGAAGAATTTCTCGTGGAAGAGCTCGCGCGCCTTTTCCAGCTGGGGCGGGTTGCCCGGACGCAGACGCGAATAGATCTTGAGCAGCGCGTCTTCGTGACTCTTGACGGCCGGATCCTCATGCAGGCTGTTGATCAGCAGCATGTCCAGATCGCCCACCTCGGAGTCGATGATCTCGACCTCGGCGAGATCGCCAGCGGCGATCTCCAGTGCTGCGGTCTCTGGGATCGGCATGCCGGAGGGAACGAGCACCTCACCGGTCTTGAGCATGACGATGTCGCCCACCGCGATGCGGTCGGTGACGGCCTTCGAGAAGGCGTTCTGCGTCATGGACTTGGTCTTCTTGACCACTTTCGTGGGGTAGAAGGTCCGTAGCAGAGCCTGGTCGGTGCCCAGAGCCTCGTCCAGGGCGCGCAGGAAGGTGATCGCAGAGAACTTGCCTGACTGGTCGATGCGGACCGACAGGTTCTCCTTCTTGGTCACGTTCAGCTCAACCCATGAGCCGCGCTCCGGGATGATCCAGCACGAGTGCAGGTTGCGGTCCAGGTTGGACGCATCGAGCAGGAAGTCCACACCGGGCGAGCGGTGCAACTGACTGACGATGACCCGCTCGGAGCCGTTGATGATGAACTCACCACCCCCCATCATGATGGGGATCTCACCAAGGTAGACCTCTTCCTCGATGGGCTCAGGCTTAACCAGCCGGAGACGCACCTTGAAGGGGTACCCGTGACTCATGCGCAACTTGCGGCATTCATCAATGGTGTAGCGTGGCCTGCCCAGTTCATACCCGACGTACTCAAGACACATGGTCTTGTCGTACGAGTAGATGGGGAAGACCTCGTGAAGGAGGGTTTCGAGGCCTTGCTCGACGCGGCTCGACGAGGGTACGTCGGCGGCGAGGAATTCTGAGTAGGCTCGGGTTTGGATCTCGACTAGGTTCGGAAGTGCTTCAATTTCCAGAACGCGACCGTAGGTTTTCACCTCGGCCTCGGATCCGATCATCCGACCGGCTAGATTCTTCGTCATAGAGCTCTCTCCAGACCGCCGGACCCTCACCAATGGGTCCCGGCGAACGAATGGACAGATGTTGGCTAAAAAGCCAGGGAGGGGAGCGCCATCTGGGAAAGGGTGCGGAACCCAGATAGTGAACGATGCTGAGACCGACAGGCGAGAGCCTGGCAGCCATACTGTGCGTACTCGTACACGGGGACGCCAAACGGCTGGGGGGAGCCGTTAGGGACCATGTCGAGAGTGGGGTCGGAAAGGATGCGCAACAAGGAACGAGCCCGAGAGGTTAGGCAATCCCCGCCTAGAATGCTAGGCAGGGTTCACCAGTAGCAGGCCTGCCAAGGAGGTAGGCCTACACACTAGTCATACATTGCCAGGACCCGCTCTCAGCAAAAAGCTGAGAGCGGGGCCCTGTACCCCTGGAACCTAGGCTCCAAGGGCGGGGTTCGTGAGAGACCGAGGTCCCCCACAATGACGTTCCAGACTGAACTAGACGATCTCGACGGAGCCGCCGGCGCCTTCAATCTGCGCCTTCATGGCCTCAGCTTCGTCCTTGGTCACGCCTTCCTTGACGGGGCCGGGAGCTGCGTCAACAACAGCCTTGGCCTCTTTGAGGCCCAGGCCAGTGATGGCACGGACTTCCTTGATGACCTGGATTTTCTTGTCGCCAGCAGCCTTGAGGATCACGTCGAACGCGGTCTGCTCTTCGACTTCAGCAGCACCACCGCCGCCGGCAACGGCAGCAGCAGCGGGAGCAGCGGCGCTTACGCCCCACTTCTCCTCAAGGAACTTAACGAGCTGAGAAGCTTGAAGCAGAGTAAGGCTATCAAGGGAGTCAGCGATGGGCTGGAGAGTGCTGTCCAGCTCGATGGTTTGAGTCTCGTCGGACATCGGATTAGGGCTCCTAAGGGAGGGCTACTAGGGGGTATGCAAGGGTCCCGTGGACGCTGGATTGCGCATCACGAGGTGGGAGGTACTGTTCTGTTTCAGCCTTCGCTGGCGTCGGCGGCGGGGGAATCTCCCCCATCGGCGTCGTCGGCGTGGGCTTGAATGACACGGGCCACGGAGGCGGGAACCGCGTTGATGATGCAGGCGATGCCGCGTGCAGGTCCGGAGATAACTCCGAGCAGCATGGCGTTGACGGTGTCGCGATCAGGGACGTCAGCCAGCAGGGTTGCGCCGGCGGCGTCGAGGGTTTGACCCTCGAGAAAGCCACCTTTGACCGCGACCAGCTTCGTTTTCTTGATCTCTTTCTCGGTCAGCACCTTGGCGGCGCCGATCACGGCCTCCGCGTTGCCATAAGCGATGGCGGTGTTGCCCAAGAAAGCGTTCGCGTCGAACTCCAGGCCTTTACCGGACAGGACACGCTTGGCGAGCTTATTGCGCACCATGCGGAATCCCGCGCCTTTCTCAGCCAGGTCCGCGCGGATCTTCTCCGTCAGGGACATGTCGAGGCCACCGAAGGAAACCAGGAGCATGCCTTCGGTACCTTCGAGCGCGGACTCGAGGTCCGCGATGGTCATCTTGTTGACTAGGTTCGGCATGGCTCAGCCTTCGTGCTGGACAAAGGCCCCAGGGCCCATGGACGTGGAGAGCGAAACCCGGCGCACGAAGTTGCCCTTAACCGCAGCGGGGCGGATAGACATCAGGTGCTTCAGGAACGCGTTGAGGTTCTCGACCAAATCCTCGGTGGAAAAGGATCGCTTGCCGAAGGGTGCGTGGACGTTGCCGCCTGCATCGGTACGGAACTCGACCTTACCAGCCTTGAAGTCGGTGACGGCTTTGGCGACGTCGGGAGCAACGGTGCCGGACTTGGGTGAAGGCATCTTGCCCTGGGGACCCAGGACCTTACCCAGCTTGCCGACGTGACGCATCATGTCGGGGCTGGCGATGACAACATCGAAGTCCATCCAACCGTCAGCGATCTTCTTAGCCAGGTCTTCCGACCCGACCTCGTCGGCGCCAGCCGCGCGAGCGGCCTCTGCCTTCTCGCCTTCAGCGAAGACCACCACCTTGACTTCCTTGCCCAATCCTTTGGGCAGGGAGACCGCACCACGAACCAGCTGGTCCGACTTGCGCGGGTCGATGTCTAGGCGGATGACCACTTCGACAGTTTCGTCGAATTTGGCTCCGGGGAGCTTCTTGAGCAGCTCGAGAGCATCGGCAACTTCATAGACCTGATTCCGGTCGATGGTTGCCGCTGCTTCGCGGTAGCGCTTGCTTCTTTTGACCATGATGAGTGAGGCCTTGGGCCTAGCCCTCGACGACGATGCCGGCGGAGCGGGCTGTGCCTTGGATAATGCGGCAGGCGTGTTCCATGTCCCGGGCGTTGAGGTCAGCCATCTTAATGGTGGCGATCTCCTCGACCTGGGCGCGTGTAACCGTGCCTACAGTTTCGGTGCCGACTTCCCCGGCCCCCTTCTCGACGCCAGCTGCTTTTTTGAGCAGCACAGCGGCGGGCGGGGACTTCAGGATGAAGTCGAATGAGCGATCCTTGTAGACCGTGATTTCGACGGGGATGATCATCCCCATCTGGTCGCGGGTACGGTCGTTGAACTGCTTTACGAACTCGGCGATGTTCGCACCGTGGGCGCCAAGGGCCGGACCCACGGGGGGTGCCGGAGTGGCCTGCCCAGCGGGGCATTGCAGTTTGATTAAGCCGGTAATTTCTTTGGCCATATCTAGACCGTCTCCACTTCCCAGTACTTGAGGTCTACAGGTGTTGGGCGCCCGAAGATGGTAACTACCACCCGAACGGTGCCCTTTTCGGCATTGACCTCTTCCACAGCTCCGTCGAAGCCGTCGAAGGGTCCAGTATTGATTTTGACCAAGTCGCCCTTGATGAGGCCAATGGTGACTTGGGGTCGAGTCTCCGAATCGGTCATGCGCGCTAGAATCACGCTGACCTCTTCTTCGGAGATGGCTGTGGGCTCACCACGGCTACCGAGGAAATCGCGCAGGCCGTCAACGCCGCGCAGAATCTGGCGCGCCTGCATGACGCGCACATCCTCTTGGTCCTCGAGGTCCGCCTGGACCATCAAGTAACCGGGGTAGAGCTTGTTCTCGACGGTGCGCTTCTTACCGCCCTTGATGTCGGTGACCAATTCGTAGGGCACCAGCACCTGGGGGATCACATCATCGAGTCCGGCCACCTTAAGACGGTGGGCGGCGTTCTCGCGAATACGCTTCTCGCGGCCTGATTGGCAGCGCACAAAATACCATTTGATAGCCATGGGTGTTTCTGTCTGGTTCCTGTGTAGGGTCAGCCTGCGAGCAGGCCCAGAAGAACACGGCGGGTAATGCGCGTGAGGAGGTAGTCCGTTCCGGCCAAGAAGGCCATCAGGAAGAGCACGGCCACGATCACCACGAAGGAGCCGTTGATGGATTCCTCCAGGGTCGGCCAGGTGACCTTCCGCATTTCCGCTTCGGTCTCCACCAGAGTCTCGTGGGTGGACGGCTTAGCCATCCAACGACGGATGAAGATGATTCCGAGGACCAGCACAGCCGTGGAGATCACGAAGGCGACGGAGAACGGGACGCCGAGCATCGGCACCTTCTCCATGCTGGCGATCAACGGATCCCGAAAGAACCCGGCAGTAATCCGGAGTTCCTGGTGCAGCCACGTAGCGCCGAAGAACAGCAGACCGGCCATCGACCAGAAGACCGTCATGCGGGCCATCCGTCCTTGGTTTTTGTACTGAGCCATGGGGCGTTGCTGTGTTTCCCTGAGGGAGGTGGGTGTGGACTGGGAGAGTTTGGCGGTTCGGCTTAGTCGGGGGAGCGTATCCCCCACCTGGCCGCCGTGAAGCGAAGTTGGTGGAACCGAAGCTGGCTAGAGCTTCTTTTCCTTATGCACGGTGTGTGACCGGCAGTAGTTGCAGAACTTCTTCTTCTCGAGCTTGTACGCAGCCTTCAGACGCTTGTGCGTCGTGTAGTTGCGATGCTTGCAGGTTGTGCACTCGAGGAAGACGTAGCGTTCCTTGATCTTCATTAGTCTCTACCGAGGCGATTCGCCGCGAGTGGGGTCAAAAACTCAAAGATGTGCCGCCGGCGCTCGATTGAGCAGAGCGGCACGTTAAGCGTGCCGCGGACCCGGCCGCTAGAAGCGTCCGAGTCCGCGGGAGGGACAGATCAGTCGGTGACTTTGGTCACGACGCCAGCACCAACGGTGCGGCCGCCTTCGCGGATAGCGAAGCGAAGCTGCTCTTCCATGGCGACCGGGGTGCCGAGCTCGACTTCAAGCTTGACGTTGTCGCCAGGCATGCACATCTCTGCGCCGCCGAGCAAGTTAGCGTTACCAGTCACGTCCGTTGTACGGAAGTAGAACTGAGGACGGTAGCCGGAGAAGAAGGGGGTGTGACGGCCGCCCTCGTCCTTGGAGAGGATATAAACCTCAGCCTCGAACTTGGTGTGGGGAGTCACGGTCTTGGGCGCGGCCAATACCATGCCGCGGACCAGGTCCTTCTTGTCGACACCGCGAACCAGCACACCAACGTTCTCGCCGGCGCGACCCTCGTCGAGGGTCTTCTGGAACATCTCAACACCGGTGCAGGTGGTGTTGCCGATCTCTTCGCGCATGCCAACGATCTCGAGGGCGTCGCCCACGTTCACGATGCCACGCTCGACGCGACCGGTACCAACCGTTCCACGACCCTTGATCGAGAACACGTCCTCGATGGGCATCAGGAAGGGCTTGTCGACGTCGCGCTCGGGGATCGGGATGTACTTATCAACAGCATCCATCAGCTCGTCGAGGCACTTGAATGCTTCGTCGTCAGCCGGCTTGCCAGCGTTGAGAGCGTTCTCAGCACCCAGAGCGGAGCCGCGGATAATGGGGATGTCATCGCCCGGGAACTCATACTTGGAGAGCAGCTCGCGGATCTCCATCTCGACCAGGTCGAGGAGTTCATCGTCGTCGACTTGGTCGACCTTGTTCATGAACACGACGATGGCGGGCACGTTGACCTGACGGGCGAGCAGGATGTGCTCGCGGGTCTGGGGCATCGGGCCGTCAGCGGCGGAGACCACCAGGATAGCGCCGTCCATCTGGGCGGCACCGGTGATCATGTTCTTGACGTAGTCGGCGTGACCGGGGCAGTCCACGTGTGCGTAGTGACGCGTGGGTGACTCGTACTCCACGTGAGCCGTCGAGATCGTGATGCCGCGAGCTTTCTCCTCGGGCGCCTTATCGATCTCGTCGAAGTTCATCGCCTTCGCCAAGCCGAGGTCGGCCTGGTGACGGCAGATGGCGGACGTGAGCGTGGTCTTCCCGTGGTCAACGTGACCGATGGTGCCAACGTTCACGTGGTCCTTGGTTCTTTCGAAGACTTCCTTGGCCATGGCGATGAGCGCTGCAGATAGCGCTAATGTCGTTGAGAGCCCGGAGGCTCGCTGGGATTGCGGGGACACCCAACTACGCGCGGCGCAATGCACCGCTGAGGCGTCGTTGGGATCTTGCAGGCGGATGCCTGCGGTTGGATTGTGAGGTTGATGGAGCTGCTAATGGGATTTGAACCCATGACCTCTTCCTTACCAAGGAAGTGCTCTACCACTGAGCTATAGCAGCCCGCGATTCGACCAGCTGGCCCCCGAAGACTGTTTGGTCCTCGAAGCCCGTGCCGGGCGAAGTACGGTGATCTCGAAGTTGGTCGCCCTTCCTTCCCCCCCCTTGAGCGTCGGCCTGTCTAGGTACCGGGGGGGATGGAGCGGGTGGGGGGAATCGAACCCCCGTGTGCAGCTTGGAAAACTGCCGTTCTACCATTGAACTACACCCGCTTGGTGAGACGCGGCCATCTCTGGCGTGCCTCGCAGGTCAGGTGCTCCTGGCAGGAGTCGCTTGGACTCCAGGGCGATCGAAGGCCGGAACGCAGACGCGAGCCTCACTTGCTACCGCGCGTCCGAAGACGCACTTGCGTGAGGGTGGAGATGGTGGCGGGAGCAGGATTCGAACCTGCGAAGGCTGAGCCATCAGATTTACAGTCTGACCCCTTTGGCCGCTCGGGAATCCCGCCTGCCTTCCGGACCCATGAGATGAGCGTTGCGCGCCGACCCGCTGGCTTGCGCCTGCGGTTCACTGCGCCCCACTCGATCAAGCCATCCCGAAGGACGACCGCTCTCGGGCCAGGTGTTCTCGCGTCTCTAGGCGACCGGTGCGTGCGCACGCCGGGTTCGCGCTGCCTGCCGTGCCAGCCATGAAGGCTGGACGGACCAGTAGCTGCGAACGGCGCGCTCCCGCGTCGTCCTCGAGATCGTTTCGGGTTTCCAGTGAGCGTGGCTGCCAGTGATGGCGCCATCCACTTGATCGGAGCGACGCTGGCTTATGGGGCCAGCGGCGGGACTCGAACCCGCAACCTGCTGATTACAAATCAGCTGCTCTACCAATTGAGCCACGCTGGCGTGCCAGTCGTCGCCCGCTCGAAGCAGGACTGTTAGGTCCTGCCGGCAAGTGGAGCGAAGAGAGTAATGAGGGCGGAGAGCCCGTCAAGGCTCTCTCCCCTAATTTCTCGTTCAGATCAAACCTTTCGGACCTGTTCCCGGTGAAAGGCCACCGCAGCAGCGACCTGATCCATGGAATCCCCGCCGTATTTGGCCAGGAAAGCCTCTACCAGGGTCAAGGCTACCATCGCCTCCCCCACCACGCTGGCGGCAGGAACCGAGGTCACGTCGGAGCGTTGGTAGCTGGCCTCGCTGGCCTGCCCGCTCTCGAAATCAACGCTAGGCAAGCCCCGGCGCATGGAAGGGATGGGCTTCATGGCGGCTCGCACCCAAAGCGGCTCGCCCGTGGTCAGACCACCCTCCAGCCCCCCGGCACGGTTGCTAGTGCGGGCGTAGCGGCTGCTAGCGCCAGCCTCTGCAGGCACAATCGGGTCGTGCACCTCGGATCCGGGCCGGCGAGCGACCTCGAAGCCGATGCCGAACTCCACGCCCTTGATAGCGGGAATAGAGAAGAGTGCGCCTCCCAGCAGAGCCGTCAGGCGCTCGGGGCCGCTGGCATAGCTGCCCAGGCCGGGCGGCAGGCCCAGGGCGCGCACCTCGAAGATACCCCCCAGGCTGTCCTGAGCCGCGCGAGCCGCGTCCACAGCCGCCCGCATGGGCTCGTCGGCGGCCGGATCCAGGCTTAGGAAATCAGATTCGAGACGTATAGATTCCCTAGCCTCCCCCGCCTTCTCCCAGGCCCCCTCAGAGGCCTGAATCCCGCCTAGCTCTACCAAGTGCGCGAAGACCTCGATCTCGAAGGCCTCCAGAACCTGCCGTGCGATGCCCGCAGCGGCCACGCGCGTGGCGGTTTCCCGGGCCGAGGCCCGCTCGAGCACAGCACGCGCATCCTGGTGCCCGTACTTCATGCAGCCGGCCAGGTCCGCGTGCCCCGGCCGCGGATTCGGCGGCGGCGGCAGCTTCTCGATCACGGCGTCCTTATTGGACACCTGGAAAGCGATCGGCGAGCCGAGCGTCACGCCACCTTTGGTGCCGGACAGGATCGTGACGCGATCCGTCTCGATCTTCATGCGCCCGCCGCGGCCGTAGCCTAACTGGCGCCGGGCCAGGTCGCGGTCCACCCGCTCCACGTCGAGGCACAGCCCAGCGGGCATGCCCTCGATGATTCCAATCAGCGCCGGTCCGTGGGATTCACCCGCCGTCCGCCAGGTGAAGCGTCCCATGGGCGTCGCACCCGGCCTACTGGCCAGCCCCCGGATAGGTAGCTGTGGGCAGGATCTCGACCCAGCCCTCCGCGTCCGCGCTAGGGGCGGCACTCGGCGCGGAACTCGGCGCGGGCGCGCCGGCCGGACTAGCCACCAAGACTGGCTCTTCGCGACCCACACTCTCCTGGGCCGCATGCTGCAGGCGATTGCTCCGAATCGTGCGCAGGCTGCTCTCGATACGCGCCTCGAGGGCCGCGAAGTCGAAGGGCTTAGCCAAGGTTCCAAGCACCGGCTCAAGCGCTTCCAAACGGCTCGCCGTCTGGGGATCTAAGTAACCCGAAACCACCAACGTGGGCGGCAGAAGGCCTTCACTGTCCAAACGCGGCAATTCCTCTAGGGCCGATTCCGCCCCCAGATCCACATCCGAAAGCATCAGCTCAGGACGCCTCTCGCGCAGCTGCTCGCGCGCTTCCCAGAAGGACTTCGCGCTGGTCACGCGGTAGCCCTTCTTCGAGAGAAACCATGAGACCAATTCGACGATACGGTGATCGTTATCGATGATCAAAATCTCGGCCCCATGATTGGGCTGGACAGGTGTGTGGTACATGCAGCGGCTCCTTGAGGGCGAGCTTATCGAAAGCCGCCGGCCGATCCAAAAGCTCCTGCCCGGAAGAGTGAAAAGCTCGCAGGCCCGCGCGCCCGCGAGCGCACCCGCACTCACAGCCCCGCGAGCGGCCCGCGCGCATCACCGAGCGGCGCCAAGGGCACTCCCGCGTGATGCAACATGGAAAGGTGCAGGTCCCCAAGGGGGGTGTGCGCTTCCCAACCTCGGTCCTTGCCCTGGGTGACGGCGCCGCCACCTTCCCCGCAGAGCACGCTCGGCAGGTTGTGGTGGTCGTGTCGGTTGCCATCGGCCACGCCCGAACCGTAGAGCACCAAGCTCGAGTGCAGAAGGTCATCGTCTCCCTCCGACACCTGCGTCAGGCGCCCTAGGAAGGAGCCCAAGATGCCCGCATGCAGCCCATCGATAGCCTCGATCTGAGCCAACTTGGCCGGGTCCTTGCGATGGTGTGAGAGTGGGTGATGCCCCTCCGTCGCGCCTACCTCGCGGTAGACCCGTCCGGAGCCCTCGTTGGCCACCATCAGGGTCGCCACGCGGGTCACATCCGTAGCAAAGGCCAGGGCGATCAGCTCGCCCAGCTGCCCAGCGTGCTCCGCCAGGTCCGCCGGCATGCCCACGGGCCGCAGCTCATCGGCCACATCCGGCCGCAAGAGGCGCGCGGAGTTGGCGATACGCTGCTCAAGCTCCCCCACAGCGCCCAGATAACGCTCCAAGCGCTGCCGATCCGCCGTTCCCACCCGCGCCGCCAGGCGTTTGGCCTCGCCACGCACCAAATCCAGCACCCCAGCCCGCCCGCTCCGGCGCTGGGCTGCCAGCACCTCCGTGCCTGGCGACGCCCCCGCCCGAAAGAGATCGTCGAAAATGCGCTCCGGGAACTGACGCTTAGCCGCCGGCGTGACCTCATCCTGCCAGGACACATGCCCCGAGTAGGCGCAGGCGTAGCCCGAGTCGCACTGGCCCGAGAAGCGTGACCCCTGGCAGCCCACCACCAAGGACCCCAAGGGCGTCTGCTGCCCCAAAAAGCGCCCCGCAATCTGATCCGCGCTGATCCCCAGCCGCACCTGGCCCGAGTCCTTCAGCGGATGCGCGCAGGTCAGCCAAGCGGCCGACGCCCGGGCATGATCGCCGGGCCCGTCGCCCAGGGAGTTCGCGTTCTGCTGTCCGAGCCCAGCGTGCAAGGAGATCCGCTCGCGGAACTCCTGCAGCGGCGCCAGCGTGCGTGGCAGCCGCACCCCAGGCTCGCGCCAATGCCCCACGTGCACTCCATTGGGCACATAGATCCAAGCCAGCCGCACGGGCGGCGTAGGCGCGCTGACCCGCGCCGGCAGCATGGCCTCGAGCCAGGGCAGGGCCAAACTCGCGCCAGCGCCGCGCAACAGTGTTCGTCGATCGAGGGGCTTAGGCATGATCAAACTAGCGCGGCCCTGCGGCCGCCTGAGTGAAAGTCGGACTACCAATGATAGCTAGGATCAGCGAGCGCAAGCCCAGGGGCTCTGCCTCGAGATCCCCAAGACTCGCGCGCAAGGCTTGCCGGTCCTCTGGACGCAGGGCGCGCCCCACCCCATAGACCAGGAGCTCCTCCGCCAAGTGCAGCGGCAGGCTCGGATCACCATCCAGGATCCCCGCCAGCCCCACGGCTCCACGGAAACTACGACCGTCAGGCAGCTCGCCCAAGTCGTCGAGCACCTCGCCCTCGGCCGCCACCCGCACAGCCCCCACCGGATCAAAGCCCTCGAGCCCAAAGCCCAAGGGATCCATGCCTACATGGCACACGGCGCAGGAGGCCTCTTCGCGGTGCAATGCCAAGCGCTCGCGCAAGCTCAAGAGGGACTGCGCCTCGCCCTCCACCAAGCTGCCCACGCCAGGCGGCGGAGGCGGCGGCGCACTCCCGAGCAGCGCCTCGAGCACCCACTTCCCGCGCAGCACCGGACTCGTGCGCGCCGCGCGCGACGTCACGGTCAGCACACTCGCATGCCCGAGCAATCCACGCCGCGGCGTCCCCGCTAAACTCACCCGCGAAAAACCCGCCGGCGCATTCCCAGAAGCATCGAGCGCCAAGGCCAAACCGTAGTGCCGCGCCAAGCGCGCATTCACAAAGGTCCAGTCCGCGCGCACCAGCTCGAATGGATCCGCATCCTCGGCCACCAGCGCACCCACGAAAGCCAAGCTCTCCTCCAGCATGGATGCGCGCAGTTCGCCGTCAAACTCAGGGAAGAGCTCCTTGCTCGGCCGATGCTGCGCAAGCGCGCCCAACTGTAACCACTGGGGCACGAAACCCTCGAGCAGGCGCCTCGCACGCGGATCCGCCAACATGCGCTCGGCCTCGGCCAAGAGCACGTTCGCGTGCAGCAAGGAGCCGTCCGACGCCAGGTTCATCAAGCGCTGGTCGGGAACCGAACTCCACAGGAAATACGAGAGCCGCGCCGCCAACTCATGGCCCTCGGAACGCTCGCCACCCGCATCCAAGAGGAAGCTGAAATTCGGCGACGCAAGGATCCCCATCAAGCCCAACTGCAAGGCCAAGGCTGGCTCCGTCGAAGCCTCCGCCAGAGCCGCGTAGGGTTCCATTTCCGCGCGCCCCACCGGCCGCCGCCAAAGCGCTGACGCCAACTCCGCAAGCATGCCCGCGCGCCGCACCAGCACTTCGCCGCTTGCGTGCCTCGCCTCCAAGTCCTGCTGCCACTGACTGGGTCCGGGCGGCTCCAAAGGCCCCTCGATCCAGATCCGATTCACGCCCATGTTGCGATCGTTGGAGAGGCCCTCCGGCACCTGGTCTCGGGGCATGTACCAGTCGTTCAAGAAGCGCAGCCCAATCGCCTGCCGCCCTACATCCAGCTCCACCTCGAACTCGATCAACTCCGGCTCCGCCCTGACCGCTAACAGGTCGCGCGTCTCGAACACATGCGCGCCCGCCACCAAGCGAATACGAACAGGATCCGGCCCCGCCTGCTGCCCCCAGGTTTCGATGCGCACACGCCAACGCCCGACCACCGGCAAGTCCACGTTGGCCACGATCGTGCCATTGTGCGCCAGGTAGCCCCCAGGCTGTCCGCGCGCCATCAACTGCCCGTCCAAAAACGGCCCCAGGGTGAGCCCATCGCGCGCCGCTGGAAAAATCCGACAAGCCACATACTCCGCCGCGCGCAGGTAGCCCTCCAAGCGCTCCCCGGTCCAGGTCTGCACACCCGCAGCCGTGTCGAAGCCATGCCCAACGGGATCATCCCCAAGCAAGCGCCCCGCCGGCACCTCCAGCCCAAAGACATCCAGCACCGTGGCCACATACTCGCGCCGATTCAGCCGCCGCAAACTCGGCGCCTCCGGCCGCGTCGTCTCCAAGGATCCAAGCCACTGCGCCGCGTGTCGCACCAACTCCGCATCCGGCCGCTGCTCCCCGGCCGGCGGCATCTCCCCCGAGTCCACCAGTTCATACAGCAGCTCGAACAACTCCGGCTCCGCCAGCGCCTGCTCCTCACCAGAAAACAGGTCCACATCGAACCCGCCCTTAGCCTTGGGACCCTGATGACACTTCATGCAATGCGCCTCCAACAAGGGCCGCACATCACGCACGAAGGGATCCTCAACAGCCCACGCAGACTGGGCCAGAGAACAAGCGGTCAAGATAAGGAAGCATCGCACCCGATCAGGCTAGCAGGCCTCGGGCAATCCGAGTGAGAACGCTCTCTGGAGGGTCCTGCCTCCGAGAATCCCTAGAGCGATTCGTAGGGCGTGATCTCGTCGAAGGTCACGGTGACCTTCATGGAGCCCAGCTTGCAGGTCACTTCGCGCTTCTCGCGGTTGAGCTTGTGCACGAGCACCCGCTGACGGTAGCGCGGCAGGTACACGAGGCTACCCTTCTTGATGGTGTCGAGGAAGGCCGTGCGGCGGT
>JBLIOL010000122.1:0-14081 GCA_047639615.1 Planctomycetota bacterium
GGGGGGGGGGGTGTGTTTGTCCCCCGCCGGGCGGCGCGCGCCTACATTCCAGAAAGCGTCCGACGCGCGAGGCCTGGGGGCTGCGTAGAATTCAAGCGCCCCGCCTCCCACCGTGCAACAGAGTTCAACCAACCGACGTCGCGCCCAGATCCTGGGCGCAATTCCATCCAGCGCAACCCGTACCAAGCTGCGGAGGGCTAGCAGGCTGCGACCCTGGCTGTGCGCCGGACTCATGTTGGGACTCGTCAGCGGCTGCGGCTCCGCCGATGAGGACGCCCCTCAGTCCGAACTTGGACGCTTCGAGCGGCTCGAATTGCGCCCCGAGGACGCGAGCCTCGAGAAAGCGGTATCGCGCACCCTGGCGCGCTTCCACTTCGCCTCGGCCCTGGATCCAGAAATTCTCTCGGAAGAGCAGCTGAGCAGTGGCCCAGCCAACCAAGCACACACCTGGGAAGTGCCCGAGGATTGCGATCTGCGCAACATGGCCGGCGACCCGATCCTGGTGCTGCCCGGCGAAGGCGTCCACCAGATCACCCTGACCACCGAAGTCGACCCGCTCAAGGTCAGCCGCCTGATGCTGCGCGGCATCTTCGGCAAGGGCGCCGTGGTGCAGGTGGAGTTGCTCCGCCAGGGCAAGGTGCAAGCCAAGCCCGGCGCGGTCGCCACCTTGCCCTCGCCCGAAGTACAAAGCCTCTCCATCGACCTGCTGCGCTTTCGCCGGGTCGCGGAGCCCTACGACAGCGTGCGCATGACCTTCACGGGCAAGCGCCCGCCGGCGCGCCTGTTCACCCTCGACTTGGTCGACCGGCCGCTCGAGGCCTGGCTGCCGAGCACCTTCGACGGTGCCAAGCTGATCCCCGTGGCCAACAGCGCCATGCGCGGCGTCGGTGTGCGCGACGGGGCTCCCCTGCTCACGACCTTCCGCGTGGAACAAGCGGGCGAGCGGCTCGAATTTTCCGTTGCCGAGCCGCCGCACCTGCACGCGGGCAAGGCTAGCAAGCGCTTCGTGGCCGAGCGACTCAGCGGCGAAGAGCTCTTCGCCGTGACCCTCACCGCGCCCCAGCGAGGAGCGAACGGCAAGCCTGCCGTGGAGCCCGGCTGGAGCGATGCCGCCATCGACCTGACGCCCTATGTGGGCCAAGAGATTAGCGTGCGCTTTCGTGTCGAGGGTCTTGGCAAGGGCCGCGCCGGTAGCCGCAACCTGATCGCCTTGAGCGTGCCCGAACTGGTGCGCGCCGGCAGCGAGCAGCGCTCCGTTCTACTGGTCACCTCCGACACCCACCGCGCCGATCACCTGGGCGTTGTGTGGCAAGGTGAAGGACTCGAGACACCCGCCCTCGACGCACTCGCAGCGCGCGGCGTGCTCTTCCTGGATGCCTTCTCCAGCACGAACATCACGCAGCCCTCGCACACCTCACTGCTGACCGGACTCTCCCCGCGCGACACGCGCATCACGAGCAACTCCGGGCACCTGCAGGACAAGGCCTACACCCTGACGGAAGCCTTCCAAGACGCGGGCTGGGCCACCTACGGTGCGGTCAGCGTGCGCCACTTGGGCGCGCGCGGCGCCAGCCTGGGACAGGGTTTCGACCGCATGGTCGATCCCCCCGGCGGCCCCTGGCCGGCGGAGGATCCGGTCAGCCAAATGATCGAGTGGATGGATGCCGCGGAAGGCCGACCGGTCTTCGCCTGGGTGCACATCTTCGACGCCCACGAGCCCTACGCGCCCCCGGCGGAATTCGATCGGCGCTACTACCCCAAGGACAAGGACCCCTTCGACTCCTCCTTGCCCGACCCGGGCTTGGATATCGGGCGCCTGCCCTTCGGCCTGCTCAGCGTGCGCGACTTGGAGTATCCCAAGGCGCAGTACCGGGCCGAGATCAGCTACCTCGACAGCCAGCTCGGCCGACTCTTCAGCCTCCCGCGCATCCAACAGGCGCACGTGGCCTTCACCTCCGATCACGGCGAGATTCAATCCGGCCTGGGCACCTGGTTCAACCACGGCCTGCCCGTACCCGACACCCTGCACGTGCCCTTGATCCTGGCCGGGCCCGACGTGCCGCAAGTACACGCCGAAGGCGCTGTCGTGCACCTGGACCTTGGGCGCACCCTGCTCGACCTGGCTGGACTCGGTCGCGTGGACTTCCCCGGCGTCAACCTGCTGACCACCCTGGACACCAAAGCGAGCGACGCGGCCACGCGCTTCGCCATGGGCTCCAACGGACAGCACGCATCGATCACGCGCGGACCCTGGCACATGGTGCTGAGCCTGCGCGATCACCAGGGCTTCCTGCCCGTCGCACGCAAGAAGCACGAGATCGAGCTCTACGATTGGCGCGCGGATCCGCAGCTCGCCCTGAACTTGCTTGAGAGCCAAGCCGACCTCGCGCGCGAGCTGCGCGCGGAGCTGGTGCGCTGGTTGGACCAGGCCATGCCGGGTGGACTCTCCGTGCTCGGCGCGACTACCTCGGAAGCCCTAGCTGAGCTAGCAGCCTTGGGCTATGCAACCGATATCGAAGTCAGCACCGACGCAGCGTGGATCGAACTCGACTGCGGGTGCGAGCACTGCGGGCGTTGGCGCTAGGAATTGGCACTCATGAGTTCACGTCACCGTTGGATGCGCGCTGTCTACCTAGCCTGCCTGCTGGCCCTGGTCGGCTGCGGCGGGAATGCTCCGGATGTGCCCGATTCGGGCCAATGGCGCCATGCGTATCCTGTGCTCAAAGGCATGCCCGGCAAGGACTTCCAGCCCGGCGAAACGCTCACGGCGCTGCAGTTGGTTGCGCGCAAGCCCGATGCGCCGGAGACGCCCGGAACCCTAGGCACCGAACACGTTAGCGGCGGACCAGCCAGGCTCGTACTCGACCGCGAGACGGGTGAAGCTAGCCTGATGCTGGTGGGCGGTGGTGACTCCGGCCTGACCATCGGCACTCCCGGCGCCCCCCTGCCGGCCTTCGACCTGGTGCTGGTACGCCTGCGTTGCTTGGCCCCCACCAAGGTCTCGATGGTGGCCCACAAGGGTGGCAAGGCCGTGTTGCGGCCGGCGCCCTTGGCACTCAATCGCTCCAAGGATGTCCAACTGGTGACCTTCGACGTGCCCAGGTTGCGCGAGCAAAGCCTGCCCGTGGAGAAGCTCGAGTTGGGCTTCTCCCGTCCTGCGCACGGGGTCGAAGTACTCTCGGTGGACCTGCTCACCACCCCTCCCTCCAGGCGCCTACCCAGGCCGGGCCAAGAGCCCGCGCCGCTCGAGGTCGCTATGGACACGCGCATGGCCACGGGCCTCGTAACGGGCGCAGGGCTGATCTGTGATTTCGACGTTCAAGACGCGCACGACGAGCTGCTCTTCGCCGTGTCCCAAATGCCCCAGGTGCGCGCGGTCGGCCGCGAGCCGGTGGTGCGCGTGGTCCTGCTGCAAGGCGACAAGGTCGTGCATGAGGAGCAGATCCAGCTCGAGTCCAAGCCGAGTGAGGCTGCCGCTTGGCACGAAATGGCTCTGCCACTTGGCGAGTACGTGGGCAGCCGCCTGCGCGCGCGCTTCGACCTGCGCGTAAAGGATTCAGACGAGGCCATCTGCGGCCTGACCCCGCCGCGGCTGTCGCGCCGCGGCAAGGATGCGCCCTTCGTCCTGCTGATCACCTCCGACACCCACCGCTACGATCATGTGGGCTCCGCCCCCGGCGCGGTGGACGTACAAACGCCGAACCTGGACAAGCTCGCCGCGCGCGGCGTGCTCTTCGCGGATGCCTGGTCCACAACCAACGTGACCTCGCCCTCGCACGTGGCGCTGATGACCGGCCTGCATCCGCGCGACACGCGCGTGCTGCACAACACCAGTCGCATGGCAAGCCGGGCCGAGACCTTGGCCGAGGCCTATCACGCGGCGGGCTACCTGACCTTGGGCGTAGTCAGCGTGCGCCACCTCGGTCCCAACGGAACTGGCCTGGCGCAGGGCTTCGAACGCATGATCGCGCCTCCGGGCGAGCCCTGGAGCGCGGAAGCCGCTGCGGATGGTCTGCGTGACCTAATCCGCGAAGCGGACGGCCAGCCGGTCTTCGCCTGGCTGCATGTATTCGACGCGCACGTGCCCTATGAGCCGCCCGCGGAGTACGCCGACCAGTACTGGTCCAAGAGTGTTGGTGCTGCCTTCGACACGAGCCTTCCGGATCCGGGCATCCTGCCCGGCACGATCCCGCGCCCGCTGCAGACCATCCGCGACTTGGAATACCCCAAGGCCCTGTACCGTGGAGAGGTCAGCTATGTGGACGCCTCCCTAGCCGTCTTACTGGAGTTGCCGCGCGCCCAGTCGGGTTTGGTGGCTTTCACCTCGGACCACGGCGAGATCCTCGAGAAGGCCGGCACCTACTTCAACCACGGCGAGGTCTTCCCGGACACCCTGCACGTGCCCTTGATCCTGGCCGGCCCGGACATCCCGAGCGGGCAGGTTTGCGAGCAACCGGTGCGTACGCAGGACCTAGCGCGCAGCTTGCTCGACCTCTCGGGCGTGGCCGGATCGGAGCTGCCCGGCCGCAACTTGCTCTACGCACTGGAAGGCCAGAGCAAGGCGCAAGTGCGTTACTCCCTCAGCGCCCACGCGCGCTCCGCATCGATCACCGCCATCGAGAATGGCCAACGCTGGCACTTGATCCTGCACCTGACGGAGCATGGCTTGCCCTTGGCGCAGAAACGCCTGCGCCATTCCTGGGAGCTGTACAACCTGCTCGAGGATCCCGAGTGCCTGCTCGATCTATCCAGCAGCCACGCCAAGGTCGCCAGCGACCTGCGCCGGCGCGTGATCGATTGGCTCATGCAAGCCTCCGCCGATCCCGTCTCCGAATCACGCAACGCCACCGCGGAATCCGTCGCACAGTTGAGCAAACTGGGCTACGCCGCCGGCGCGGAAGCACCCGACGACAGCGCATCGAAAGGCGCTCTCTACATTGACCCCGATTGCATCTGCGAGGCCTGCGCTCGCGCTTCAGATGGTTGACCCGAAAATGTACGCATCTCTCTCACTCAAGCGACTTGCCCTAGCTGCTCTAGCGGCCATGACACTGGGTTCCTGCGCCGAAGACCTACCCCCGGCGCCCCCCGGCGCGGGCCAGATCATCCGCCTCGAGCTCAAGCCCCAGGGCGGGGAACCCAGCAATGAGCTGGTGGAAGTCGCACGCTACCTCCCCAAGCGCACGGATCAGGTCACGGAGAACGACGAGGTCGTATGGAGCGGAGTCGCCAGCGAGAAGGCGGTCTTCATCAAAGTTCGGGTCGATGGAACCGAGGCTGGCAAGCTCTCCGAGAATCGTATTCCAGGCTTCGTGGTGGAAGGACCGGGCAGGAAGAGCATCAGCCTGAAGGGCGAGTTCAAGCCGCTCACCTTTAACCAAGTTGCCGTGCGAATGGAGAGCTTCGGCAGCAAGCCCGAGTACGTCCGCGTGGCATTCCTCAAGGATGGCAAGGAGCGAGCGGGCACGGCGGCGATCGAGGTCCCGACCAAGCAACCCGGCCCCCACGCCTACATCTACCAGTTCCCCCAGAACCGCCGCCTGGGTGGAGCATTCGACGAGCTACGCATCGAATTTGCGGGCGTCAACAACTCCACGGCAGTCGCTCAAGTCTCGCTTCTTCAGCAGCCGAGCCACATGCTCCTGCCGGAGATCGTCGATGGCGAGACCATGCTGACCTTGGACATGGACGCACGGCGCGGGCCGGTGCTCTCCTCCGAGCGCCCCCTGGTCGGTGAGTTCGAAGCCCCCGCAGGGTCTCGTCTGCGCTTCTCCTACACCCTGGTTGACGGATTGCGCATGCCCGGCCAGAAGCCGGAGCTGGTGCTGACGCTCAAGAGTGGCGCCGCTGAGACTGTATTCACGTATCCACTCGAGTCCAACCTGCGCAAGCGTTCCACTTGGGAGAGCACAAGCATCGATGTGGACAAGCTGGGTACGGGTCCGATTCAGGTGCACTACAGCTTAAACGTAGAGGGTGACCACGACGCCTACGCCGTCATCGCTGAACCAATTGTCAGTACTCGCGGGGATCATCCCAAGACCGTGCTCCTGATCACCTCGGACACCCATCGCGCCGACCACGTGGGCTATGCCGGCGGCCCCGTGAAGACCCCCATTCTGGATGCCATGGCCGCCCGCGGCGTGTCCTTCAGCCAGGCCTACACCGCCACCAACATCACCAATCCTTCGCACATCGCACTGATGACCTCGGTGCACCCGCGCGACACGCGCATCATCAACAACCACACGCCGCTGGCTTCTGAGGCGCGCACCCTAGCAGAGGCCTTCCGCGAGGCCGGCTACCGCACCTTCGCCGCCACCTCCGCCTACCACCTAGCCCACGGAGAGTCGGGCCTGGGCCAAGGCTTCGATCGGCTCAACGCTCCGCGCCGCAACACACGCCTCGGCGGTGTATCGGTGGACGTACTCGAGGATTGGATCGAAGAAGCCGACGGCGAGCCGCTCTTCGTCTGGCTGCACGTGTTCGACGCACACTCTCCCTACGCACCGCCCGAGCCCTACGATCGGCGCTACTACGAGAAAGGCAAGGACCCCACAGACAAAGATGCCGGTCCAGGACTCCCGGGTAATGTGGATCCGCCCTTCCTCAAGGACCTGCAGGACATCGACTTTGCCTACCAGCAATACCGTGCTGCCGTGGACTACGTGGATTACACGGTTGGACGCATCACCGAACTCCCGCGCTTCGCTGAGGGAGTGATCGCCTTCACGGCGGACCACGGCGAGAGCTTTGGGCACAACGGTGTGTGGTGGGATCACGCCGAGCTCTTCCCCAGCTCCACCCATGTGCCCCTAGTTCTGACCTATCCCGGCGCACCGGCGGGAACGGTCGTGGACATGGCAGTGCGCCAAATCGACGTGGGCCGCACCCTGCTCGACCTAGCCGGGCAAGAGGACAAGGCCTTCCCCGGACGCGACCTCTCAGCCGCAGCCGAAGGCAATCTGGAAAGCCAGGCCTTCTTCGGTCTCGCCGCCCACGGCATGTCGGCCTACCTGCAGAGCGGCGGTATGCACATGATCCTGCACCTGCGCTTCCACAAGGAATGGTCCTTCGAGCATGACGGTCGCTACGAGCACGAGCTCGAACTCTACAACGTGGTCACAGATCCGGACTGTGCGATCAACCTAGTGAACGTCCACACCAAGCAAGCCAAAGCCATGCGCAAGGCCCTGGTGAAGTGGCTCGTGGAAGCTCCCGCACAAGGCCTGGGTCGCGAGAAGAACATGACCAAGGACCAGCGCGAACAGCTGGCAGGCCTTGGCTACGCGGGTGAGGAGGTGAGCGAAGGTGCGCTCATCGACCCAGGCTGCGCCTGCGACAACTGCGCGCCCTATCGGGACTAGCCTGGCTGCGTACCACCAATCGGGACTAGCCGAGCGGCAGTCACTGGCTTAATTTGGGGCTAGAACTCCCGTGGGGAGGGTGGAGCAACACCCCTCTCATGGGGGAACCGTTGCCCCGATTCCTATTGAAAGCCACATCACTTGCCCCAAGTCCTATGAAAGCCACATCAATTGCCCCAAGTCCTATGAAAGCCACATCACTGCGTCTATTCGCTCCGCTCGCCCTACTCCTTGCAGCCTGTGGTGGCGGAGGAGGTGGTGATAACGGCAATAACTATGACGGCCAACTGGGGGGCACCCTGCAGGTGCTGCCCTCGGGCAACACGCTCCTAGAGGCAGAACCCAACGACAGCGCCGATACGGCCCACGTGCTGGGCGCCTTGGATCCCGGTTCCAGCTACACGGTGCTGGCCCACACCACGGACGATGGCTCGGATCACTTCGATGGTTTCCTACTGACGGCGGCCACGCGCGTGACGGTCAACGTCAGCGTGACCGCGGCCAATGGCGCCGCCGACCTGGACATCCTGGTGGTAGACCCCATCAGCCTGCAGTTAGTGGAGGAGTTCATCACCATCGCGGCCAACGAGTCCGGCAGCTTCGTGGCCAAGGGCAGCTTCTTCCTCTTGGTCTACGCGCCCACGGGCACCTCGGATTACACCCTGGACATCAGCGCCACGGCAGCTCCGGCCAGTATTCCTGAGGTGGAGCCCAACGACGTCTCCGCCGATGGCCAGTACCTGGGCGCCTTTGCCCTGGGCGACTCCCAAGATCTGTCGGGCACAATCGTCGGCACGGAGAGTGAGTTCTTCGTGCTCAACTTCCCCGATTCGGCAGACCTGCTGCTCTCCCTCACTGGCGGCACCCAGGACTTCGAGCTGCGCGTCTACGACGGCACCGCCAATCTCACGAGCCCGACCCTGGTGGCCAGCTTTGAAAGCGGCGTCGACCCCGAGACCGGCACGGTTCCGTTCGCAGCTATGAGCGTGGTCGTGGTCGAGGTCTACCCCTACCTCACCGCGGCCGGTCCTTGGAGCCTATCTCTATCCGCCGTGGCGCCCCTGCATGCGAGCGGCGGTCCGCAGGATGCCCAGGCACAGCTCTCGAGCCGCCCGCGCGGCTTGCTCGAACTCGAAGCCCAAGTGCTCAGCAAAGGCGCCTTGCGCCCAGCCTTTAGCCTGCCCAGCTTCCCCACCTGGAGCGGCGATGTAGTGCTCGCCTGGGATGCTCCCGAGAGCGAGCTGGCCAGCCGTGACGCGAGCCTAGCTCGCAGCGCCGGTACGCTGCTCGCGGCCGTTCCGAACGGCCCGCGCAAAGTGCACTTCGAGCTGCCTGCAAGCCTCTCCGAGCTCGAGGCCCAACGCTACACAACCGCCCTAGCCGCGACTCTTCGCGGCCGCCCCGGCGTGCGCTACGCAGAGCCGGACTTCAGGCTGCTGCCCTCGGCAGTACAGCCCGTCGGCCTGCCCGATACGGAACCCAACGACAGCTTCTACAACCTGCAGTGGCACTACCCCCAGATCCAGCTGCCCGCAGCCTGGGACCTGACCACCGGCAGCAACGCGGTCATCATCGCCGTGCTCGACACGGGCTCCACCCCCCACCCGGATCTGGTTGCCAGAGAGATCGCCGGTAAGGACATGATCTCGAACCCCGCCACTGCCGCCGACGGAGACGGAATCGACAACGACCCCTTCGATGTGGGCGACTCCAACGGCGTCAAGCCCTCCAGCTTCCACGGCTCTCACGTGGCGGGCACCATCGGCGCCGACACCAACAACGGCAGCGGTGTGGCCGGCGTGACCTGGTCCGGGCGCATCATGCACGTGCGCGTGCTCGGTATCGGTGGCGGTTCAGGCTTCGACATCCTGAACGGCATCCTCTATGCGGCGCGCCTGGCCAACAGTTCCGGCACCTTGCCGGCCCAAGCAGCCGACGTCATCAACATGAGCCTCGGCGGCGGCGGCTTCAGCCAAGGCACGCAAGACGCCTGCAGCGCAGCCAAGGCCGCCGGCGTGGTAGTCATCGCCGCGGCAGGCAACGAGAACTCGAGCACGCCCTCCTTCCCGGCCGCCTATGCCGACGTGATCTCGGTAGCGGCCGTGGACCTGCAGGGCAACCGCGCGCCCTACTCCAACTTCCACCCCACGGTGGACATCGCCGCCCCCGGTGGCAACACGGGTGCCGACCTGAACGGTGACGGCTACGGGGACGGCGTGCTTTCCACCAAGCCGGACGATTCGGTCGACCCCGTCGACTACACCAGCTACTCCTTCTACCAGGGCACCTCCATGGCCGCCCCGCACGTGGCTGGAGTCGCGGCCCTGGTGTTAGCCATGGACGGCGGGCTCACCCCCACCCAGGTGGAGTCGATCCTGACCGGCACAGCCACGGACCTCGGCGCTGCCGGTCACGACAACATCTTCGGCAACGGCTTGGTAAACGCCTTCGCCGCCGTGCAATCGGCCGCAGGCGGCGGCATGGGCGGCCCCGTGCTCTCGCTCACCGATAGCAGCGTGCTCTTCGACTCGGCCGTGGAGTGCCGGGTGGTCTCCGTGGCCAACGTAGGCAGCGGAACGCTCAACGTGGACACCCCCACCGCCAGCACCAACTCCGGCGGTAACTGGCTCAGCGCCACGCGCGTGACGATCCAAACCCCGGTTAGCAGCGACACCTCCGGCATCGACATTTGCGTCAACGCCGGCGCCCTTGCCGACGGCCTCTACACGGGCCAGGTCAACCTGGAAACCAATGCCCCAAGCGGTGGCAACAGCACCATCGCCGTGTCCCTCTCCATTGGTGGCGGCGGCGGCATCGTTGACCGCACCGTCTTCGTGCTCGCGGTTAACGCGAACAGCAATCCCGCGCAGACCGTCGCCCAGCGCATCGTGCAAACCGGCGGCAACCTCAGCTACAACTTCACGGGCCTGCCCCCGGGCGAGTACCTGATCGTGGCCGGCACGGACGAGGATAACGACGGCTTCATCTGTGACGACGGCGAGCCCCTGTGCGGCATCTACCCCTCCCTTGCGGATGTGGTCATCCTGAGTCTGGGCGAGGACCAGATCATCGGCGGCTTGGGCTTCCCGCTCGGTTCCGTCAACTTCGGCAGCTCCAGCACGGAACGCCCCGAGTTCGCGCGCCTCGACTTCAACAGCGGTCCGGACGCGCACTCCCCCCAGCAACAATGAGCTCCTCCCAATTCACCATAGCCAGCGCCCTCTTATTGCTGGGACTATCCACGGCCTGCCGCTGCACGGAACCCGCCGAGCCGCCCGCTCCCCAGGCACCCGTAGACGCCGGCCCCATGCTGCTCGACTGCCAAGAATTCCTCGGCGGCCAACACTCCGGCATTCGCTCGCAACAGCTGCGATTGGTGCGCACCCAAGCTGAATGGCTGAGCCTCTGGCGCGAACACAGCTCCCAACAGCTGCCCGCTCCGGAGCCGCCCAAGATCGACTTCGAGAGCCAGATGCTGATCGCCGTCTTCCTGGGCGAGCGTCCCACATCGGGCTTCGGCATCCAGCTGCAGCGCGTGCGCGCACTCGCCGGCGAGCAGGGCCAGGCCCCGACCCTGGAAGCCATGGCCCGTGAGAGCCGTCCCGATGCGGACACCCTGCAGGCGCAGGTCATCACCACGCCCTTCCAGATGCTGCTCGCACCCCGCACCAGCGGCGTGTCCAGGCTGATTATGGAGTGATCCGGGCCTCGCCCCAAACCGTGGGGTACGGTTTGGGGTGACCAAACCGCACGCCACCACCCTACTACTGCTCCTCGCAACTACCTTGCCGGTGGCCTGCATGGCCCCGGCACCTAGTTCCCTGGTGCAGTCCCTAACCGGGACGGTTCGCGCTGAGACCATGGCGGAAGCCAACGAAGTCTCCAGCCTGCTGGAAACCCTGCAGCCCGCGCTGCTGGAGCTGCTGCCCGGCTCCCGCGAACTGGACAACCTCGACGTTTGGATCCAGGACGAGCCCACCCTCTACGCCTACCCCAGCGCTGGAACCAGCGACGCCGAAGG
Organism: Planctomycetota bacterium; assembly: GCA_047639615.1. Lineage (GTDB taxonomy): Bacteria > Planctomycetota > UBA1135 > UBA1135 > CAYWNK01. The sequence goes on from JBLIOL010000122.1 coordinate 11,389, forward strand.
CCTCTGGGCAGAAAGCCACAACCGCATTCTCTTGGCCCGCGGCGCAGACAACCTGCAGCGCACCCTGGCCCACGAATTGGTTCACGCCCACCTGGGCAAAGACTGGAACACCCTTCCGGGCACCCTGGAGGAAGGTCTCTGCGACCGCATCTCCGAGGAGCTTGCACCGGAAGGCGCCGCACGCTTGCGCGCCGGCCGTTTGGCCAGCGCCGCACTGCTCTGCGGCAGCATTCAACTGGAGTTGAAGGTGCGCGAGACCGGGTCCAAAGAGGATTGGTCCGCGCGTATTGCCCTGTCCGGAGGTGTTCCTGAGGAGGAGCCCCAGAGAGCGGTCTTCCGCCTAGCAGCTGGGCTCTCGTCCACCCGCCTGGAAGCTTCCGCTAAGCGCGGCTACTACGGCATGGCCTACCTCCTGGTAGACCGCGTCGTGAGCCGCCGCGGACTGGAAGGCCTGCACGCCCTGTGTGTGCGGGCGGCGGACGAGGGCTTCGATGCCATCCCGCGCCCCTGGCTCTTGGAAGCCGCGGAGCTCGAGGACGAGCGCGAGGACTGGGGTCGTGCCGCCATGGCATCCATGGGCAGCGCCGAGCTCGCCGAGCTGATCAAGATGCACCCGAACTTCGCCATCGATGCCCTGGCCAAGTACCTGAACGCCGCCGAGCTTGCGGGCACGCCCGCCGAGCAACTGGCCGCCATCGAAGCCGACCTGTGGATCACTGATAGCGAGACCATGATCGACCTTGACCAGCACCCGATCGTTCGCGAAGCGGTACTGGCACGATTGACCGCGCGCTAGATCACGGAGGCCGCGTGATGCGAGGGTACTCCGGTGCTCAATCGCCCCGGCTGTAGCGATAGATACCGCGCTGGCCCGAGGTCTCCTCGACCGCGACCATCAGAGCGTCGATGCGCACGCCGGGGAAGCGCTCGGTGAGGCGCTCATGAAGCAGACGCCCAATCCAGGTGGAGAGGTTCTCGGAGCTGGTGTTGTTGATCGGTAGCACGATCACATCACCCGAGGGAGCGGCGTAGAACTGGTCGCGATAGCGCACCTCCGTGACCCCATCGTCACGCTGCTTCACTTTGAGCTCCGGGTGCTTGCCCGGCAACAGGAGGTGCTCGTCCAGCCCATCGCAGATGGTGCGGATCACGGGCTTCACCTGAATGAAGTCCAGCACCAGCCCGTGACCGTCCAGGCCGCCTTGCAACTCGAGGGAGACCCGGTAGTTATGACCGTGCAGACGCTCGGTCGATCCGTCCGGAAAGATCAGGAAGTGTGCAGCGGAGAACTTTAGGTACTCCTTGGTGATGTCGATGGCCCAGCACTCCATGGGTTCTTTGGTGGTCTCGTAAGGGTCGCGGCTCGCGGGGGGAGCATGAGGGTAGGGGCAGACGGCTCCCCAAGAAACCTCCCTCGCGTTCAGCTTCCAGAAGTTCCCGGTCGATGCATGGGAATAGCCACCCCGCCCCCCTCCGTTGGCTATTCCCCCATGTCCCCCGCCCCCCGACATCACGCCCACTTGCCGGCCCTAGTCATCGCCGTCCTGGCCTGCCTAGTGGTCGCCGCTCTCCCCGCCAGCGCGGTCCAAGCCCGCCGGGAGAGCGCCCACGTGCTCCAACGGGCCCTAGCCACAGCTACACGCCCCATCCTGGGGCAGTGGTCCATACGCATGTCCCAGGGGGTCCACTGGGCCCTGCTGCAAGGACCCGTAAAGAGATGATCGCAGCTGGCCGGGAGGCTATTCTCCTCTCATGGGCAGCATCGATTTTCACAGTCATTTCTTCTCGCGTACATTCTTCGAGACCCTAGCTGGCCAATCCTCCCAGCCTGGTGACACAGGCTCGCGCCTGGCGAACGTTACAGCTCGCACCGGCCTCGAACTCCCCGCTCCCAGCACCGCCGAGCATCTGGCCCGCTGGATAGCGGAACTCGACCAGCACGACGTCGAGCACCTGGTGAGCTTCGCCAGCGTCCCCGAGGAAGCCCCCGTCCTAGCCGAGGCCGCGCGCCTTGCCAAGGGCCGCATCACCCCTATGGCCCTGGTCAACCTGACCGCCCCCGGCGCCGCGGACATGATCCGAGGGCGCCTCGACGAGGGCTTCGGCGGCGTGCTGACCTTCCCCGCCATGCACCGCTATCACATCGCCGACGAGGCTTGCGCCCCGGCCCTAGCCGTGCTCGAAGAAGCGAACGCCCTGTGCTACGTGCACTGCGGCATCCTCGTCGTCAAGCTACGTGACCTGCTCGGCCTGCCGCGTCCCTACGACATGGCCTACGCGAGCCCCCTCAGCTTAGTGCCCGCCGCCAACGCCCACCGCGGCATCAACTTCGTCATCCCGCACTTCGGCGCCGGCTTCCTGCGCGAGACCCTGATGCTCGGCGCCCAGTGCGACAACGTTTACGTGGACAGCTCCAGCAGCAACGGCTGGATGAAGACCCAGCCCGTGCCCACGACCCTCAAGGATGTCTTCGAGCGCGCCATCGGCGCCTTCGGCCACGAACGCGTGCTCTTCGGCACCGACTCCGGCACCTTCCCCGCCGGCTGGCAGGTCGAGCGCTTCAAGGAACAATCCAACGTCCTCTGGGACCTAGGCCTGACCGCCAGCGAACAAGCCGCTGTCCTCAGCGAGAACGCGCGCCGGCTACTGAAGCTGTAGCCCTCGCCGACCATACCGAGCCGCGACCATACCGA
>JBLIOL010000123.1:0-14078 GCA_047639615.1 Planctomycetota bacterium
GCAGCCGGCCAGGGTCGGCAGGCGCGAGAGGCGCAGGCGCAGGGAACCGATGCTACGCGGCATCAGCGCGAGGGTGACCGCTACCCAGAAGAGCATCTGGTACGGCAGCGTGCGCCAGTAGCGGCGCCGGGAGCCGCCGGGCACCTTCACCGGCGGTGCGGCCAGGTCGTTCGGGTGCTCCCAGCAGATGTTGCCGCAGAGGAAATAGGACAGCAGTGAGAAGGCCGTCACCGCGTCAAAGGCCAAGGCGGGGAAGCCGAGGAAGCCCAGCAGCGGCATCTCGAAGAGCTTCAGGTTCTCGAGCCCGCGCACGGTGTAGATCCACTTCTGCGGAGCGACGAAGTTCAGGCTCTCCCACACTAGGCCGCAGATTAAGCCCGCCAGGAAGAGGCGCAGAACCGCGCGGCCATCGCCGGCTTCAAAATCGCGCAGCAGCGAGCGGTTGCCGCGTCGGTAGTTCCACGGGTCGATCAGGAAGGTCAGGCTGCCCCAGATCAAGGGCGCTAGGTAGAAGGGAAAGGCCAGGGCTAAGCCCACCATGACCAGTCCCAGCAGTTGCAGGCCCGCGGGCAACCAGCTCGGCAAGCGGCGCGTCGGGCCGCGGCGCGTGAGAATGCCTGCTGCACCCAGGGCATCAAAGGCCTCAAACATGCCCACGAACACGGTCGAGAAGGCCAGCATCACGAAGACTCCCGCGCCCACGTAGGTGAGCGGGCCGTCGAGCTCAAAGGTGCCGATGTAGTACCAGTTACGAAAGCGCAGGTTGAGCGCTTCGAAGATGAACCAGAAGGTCACCGAGGATGTGCCCAAGAGTCCCAGCAGATGCCTTCTGGTGGTCAGCAGCGAGGATCCGCGGCGCAGCACGCAGAAGCCGTCCAGGAGCAGAATCCAAGCCCACCAGACGTAGGCGTAGAAGGGCTGCGAGATCCAAACCACGTCCGTGCGCAGTCCCCAGATGGCGAGCGCCAGCAGGCTCAAGCCCATGAGGCCGAAGAGCACGCCGGTACGCTTCGATGCTGCCCCGGTTGCGTGATTCGTAGTCCCCATGTAGCGCCCTAGTTCCCGAGCATCAGACGCAACACGGGTTCGAAGGCATCGGCTTGGCGCATGAATCCCAGGTCCGAGGGATGTGAACCATCCACCAGCCCTTCGCCATCCGAACCGAGCAAGTTGGCGCCAGGCAGGTAATAGAGTCCACGGACGCCCGCTTCGAGCAATGCAGCGTGGGCAGCTCGCAGGGCCGCGCGGCTGCTCTCATTGCGTTGCTGCGCTGATTCCTCCAGGAAGGCGTAGCCGTAGCTGCGATCTTCGACCAAGAGGATCGGTGTCTTGGGGCGCGCCAGTCGCAGGGCTTCTACAAAGGGCTGGGTGCGTTCCGCCACCTGAGCAGCATTGATGTTAGGCAGGCAATCGAGCACGTAGGCAGCTGCGGGGATCTCCGCTAGCAGCAGTCCCAGCTCCGCTTCCATGCGGCCATTGCCGGAGAAACCCAGGTTGATCACGTCCCGGTCGAGGCGTCGGCCAAGAATCGCGGCATGCGTCATGCCCGGCCGCGAGGCGCAGGCGCCCTGGGTGATGGAGGTACCGTAGAAGATGATCGGGAGCGGGCGCGGCGTGTCGCTGGGAGGAATCGCTCGCAGTTCGCTCTCTGCGGGCACGCTCAGTTCGAGTGCGCTCACGCCGTTGTATAGGGGGAGGTAGAGCCGATACGTACGCCACTTCGGCGCCAAGCCCTTGGCGAGTCGCGCCACATTGCCCAGCTGCTCGGTCGGTTGACCCAGCCCGAGCCAGCGCCAAACCGTGCCATCACGCACGTAGAGGTCCAGACCGCTAACACCGCTCGCCGGCATGTGCTTCATGGCCAGCGTCTCGCTGGTGAGCGACCAACGCGCATGGATCTCGGAGGCGTTACTCTCGAAGTCCACATGCAGCCCTGCGGACTGCAGGCCCAGGGACCAGACCCGGTCGCGCACCGCTTCTTTGGCTTTCAGCGGCAGGCGGCCGAAAGGCGGCGACGAATCGGGCCATGCTTGCCCGCGCAAAGTGAGCTCCGAGACTGGCTTCCAGTCGACCGTATCGTTTTGCGGTCCAGCCCAGAGGGTGGGGCCAAGGAGAAGCAGTGGGAGCGCACAGCGCAGTAGTTGGTGATGCATGGAGGAGCAGGGGGCTGTGCATGACGATATCAGGTGGTACCGTTGTTGGCCCGCCTGTTCGCTTGCCTCCCAGCCGAGAGTTTGATCGTGCGTCGAAGCCTTCTGAGTCTGCCTTTTCTTGCCCTGCTTGCGCTCGCCGGTGCGAGCAATCGTGAGAACGCCACCCGCTTCTACAAGGGCAACACCCATACCCATACCCTCTGGAGTGACGGGACCGCTGCTCCTGAGCACACGGTCGATTGGTACGCGAAGCGCGACTACGACTTCTTAGTGCTCTCCGATCACAACACCTTGCAGGACACGGAGCGTTGGTTCCCGGTGTCGGAGGATGGCAAGGGGCGTCTCCCGGATGCTCAGTTGGAGCACCTGCGCAGGCAGTGGGGGGCAGACTCGGTGCAGCTGCGGGAGCGCAAGGGCGAGGAAGGGCGGGAGATGCGGCTGCACACCCTTACTGAGTTGCGCGAGCAGTTCGGAAGAAAGGGCGAGTTCCTGTTGGTGCAGGGCGAAGAGGTCACCGCTCACTGGCGGCAGACCGAACCGACCAAGGTCAATTATCCGGTGCACATCAACGCCATCAACCTCGGCGGTCTGGTGAAGCCCCGCGGCGGCGATTCGCCCCGGGATCTCATGAACAAGGCACTGGCCGCCATTCAGGAGCGCGGCAAGCTCGACGGGAAGCCGGTCATGGCCCACGTCAATCACCCGAACTTCGGTTGGGGACTGACCTGGGAGGATCTGGCTCACATGCAGCACGACCGCTTCTTCGAGGTGCACAACGGCCACCAGGGCGTGCGCAACCGCGGGGACGAGGCGCATCCCAGTACGGAGGTCATGTGGGATCGCGCCAATTTGTTGCGCGTGACGAGCTTGGACCTGCCGCTGCTCTACGGAGTGGCGACGGATGACGCGCACGACCTGTGGGGCGATCGCCCGGTGTCGCGACCTGGGCGTGGCTGGATCATGGTGCGCGCGTCGGAGCTGTCGGGTGATGCGTTGGTCGTCGCCATGCAGCGCGGCGACTTCTATGGATCGTCGGGCGTGACCTTGAACGACTTCAGCAGCACAGACGGCCGCTATTCGGTCGATGTGGTTGCCCGCGATGGCGTTGAGACCAGCGTGCAGTTCTACGGTGCGCGCGAGGGCGGCGAGGCGGGCGAGTTGCTCTACGAGACTTCGAACAATCCGGCCGTGTACGAGTACAAGGCGGGCGATCTCTTCGTGCGTGCGAAGGTTGTCTCCGATCGTGCCAAGGACGACGGAGCTTGGGCCGACGAGACGGAAGCGGCTTGGCTGCAGCCGGTGAAGCCCTAGCACACCCGCTCGAGCGGGTCTCAGCTGCGGCTTGCGACGACCAAGAGGCTGGACCCGAGGGGCAGTCTCAGGGGGCCCAGGAGGCTGCGTTCCAGGTCGAAGTAGGCCGCTAGAGCGCGATTGATGGTCGCCGGCGGGACTTTAGGAAGACCGCTGCGCTCGGGAAGCAGGCTTTCGATGAGGCGCGTGGCGAGCTTGGGTAGGACCAGGCCCTGGTAGAGGAAAGTGCTGCGTTCGATGCGCATGCCTGCTGCTTGCAGCTCGCTCGCCAGCCTTGTACGGGAGTAGCGTAGTTGATGCTGGTTGATGCGATCGTGCCGCGTCCAAAGCCAGCTGTGAGCGGGCACTGTTAGGAGCATTCGTCCCTCGGGTGCGAGCAAGCGCAGCGCATGATCGAGGAAGGCCTCACGCTCGCTCACATGCTCGAGCACATCGAGGAGTAGCACGCGATCGAAGGTGTGGGGCGGCGTGTAGTCTTGATCGAGGGGGGCGTGGGTGACCTGTGCACGAAGTGTTTCGGACTTGGGCAGTAGCTGCTCTTCCGGCTCGAGTCCGGACACTTCGCCGAAGGGCGCGAGCGTAGGGAAGTTCGCTGCACCGGCGCAGCCCACTTCCAAGAGGCGCAGACTGCCATCCGCCGCGCTAAGGCGCGTCAGTTCAGCGCGGATTGCCGCGCGTCTGCTAACCCACCACCAGTGGTGCTGCGCGAGCTTGGCATAGGCGGCGGCGTAGGCCGAGTCCAAAGCTACTTGAGCTCCCCGCCCACGCGCTTTTGGACCACGTAGGGCGGACGCGCCTTGACCTCGTCGTAGACGCGACCCAGGTACTCGCCGATCACGCCCAGGGAGAGCAGTTGCACGCCCGAGAGGAAGACGATGGCCAGGATCAGCGCCGTGAATCCAACAGGCGTCTCGGGTTGCACGAACTTGGCGTAGAGCGAGTAGACGCCGAAGCCGGTAGCCAGGGTCATGGCCGCGCAACCCATGGCGCTGGCCAGGCGCAGGGGCAAGGTCGAGAAGGCGAAGAGCCCATCGCCGGCCAGGCTGAGCAACTTCAGGGGACCGTACTTGGTGCATCCTGCCGCGCGTGCGGCGCGCTCTACGTCGATGCCGATCTGTGGGAAGCCGACCCAGGCGCGCAGGCCGCGCAGGTAGCGGTGACTCTCGGGGGCTGCAGCCATGGCCTCCACTACGCGCCGCGAGAGCAACGAGAAATCGCCCGCGTCCAGGGGCAATCGCAGCTGGGATTGGACGGCCAGCAGTCGGTAGAAGAGGAAGTATGCGCAGCGCAGCAGCAGGCCTTCCTTACGACCGACGCGGCGCGCATAGACCACGTCATAGCCCGCGCGGTATTGCTCTAGGAAGGTCGCGATGGTCTCGGGTGGGTCCTGCAGGTCCGCATCCATGAGCACGACCACATCGCCCGCGCAGTGATCCATGGCGCAGCGCAATGCGCGCTGATGGCCGAAGTTGCGGCTGAGCACCACCAGGCGCAGGCGTTCGTCTTCGGCGCAGGCGGCTTCCAGAAAGGCCAGGCTGCCGTCGGTGCTGCCGTCGTCCACAACCACGAGCTCGTGCCCACTGCCCGGCAGCTCCTCGAGCACGGCCAAGGCGCGCTGCAGGAACTGGGGCAGGACCTGTTCCTCGTTCAGCACCGTGGTGGCGATGCTCACGCTGGGCGCGGCGGCGTTGCGCGGGGCGGGGACGGGTTCGCTCATGCTGTCAGTAGACTACGGCACCAGCGGTATCGCCGGGGGACCCGCTGGAAGTTCCAGGGTGCTTCCCAGGGCCGGTGCGGGAATCGTCTCGAGCACGCCACCGCGCTCGATCAGGAAGAGCATGTCCGCAGAATCCAGACTGCGGTTGGCGGTGAAGCGCACGCTTCGAAGGCCCTGCTCATCCACGCTGATAGCCTCGACATCGAAGGGCGGGCTCGACCAGTGAGCGCCCAATACGGGTGCTTTCTCATCGGTCTGGTAGACCTTCTCAAAGAGCCCGAACAGGAAGGGCTCGTCCAGGCTCTCGAAGGTGCAGCTGTTGGGCCCCGTGCGTGTCCAGCGCAACCCGCGCCGGCCGACCTGCAGGTGCTGGAAGCGCGCCTCTTGATCCTGGCGCAGCACGTGAAAGGCTGGCGCAATGCCGAACGCGGTGATGGCGTTGCTGGCCTGAATGAGAAATAGATCCCGGGGGCCTTGGCCCAGGTCAATGTCGGACACGAGCGCGCGCGTGTTGGCCGCGATCTGTCGGTTCATGTTCCCGAGCAGCAGCGCGTTTCCAGCTGACAAGGGCAGGGCGCAGAGCAGCAGTCCCAGGCTGAAGAGGCGTGCGCGCCGAGGCGCCGCTTGCCAGCGCGTAAAGCGTCGGTCGAGGGCGATGCCTAGCAGCCCAGCCGCTCCCAACGTGGCCATCCAGAGCAAGCGATCGGAAGCCGGCGCTCCTGCCTCGGGTAGAAAACTGAGCAATGTCCATAGGGCCAAGAAGGGCACGGCACAGTGTTCACGCCAGTCGGGTCGAAGCGTGCGTACCACGAGCAGGGTGAGCAGCAATCCCATCACCGCCATGACGGCGCCAACAACCGGAAAGAGCCCCGCCAAGTCCACCGGCACTGGGCCAATGAGGCTCGGCAGGCCGACTCCCATGAGGGTCAACAAGCGCAAGCCATAACGTATGGGAGTGGACCAGGGCGCTGCGTAGAACAGGCAGTTGGTGCCGTAGCCGGCCCAGATGTAGTGGCCTAGGTAGGCCATGACGAAGAGCGCTCCAAGTAGGCAGGCGCGCGCCGCCATTCGATGCCGGTCGCCGCCGCCGATGCCAAGTAGGCGTGCGCACACCAGCGGAAAGGCGAGTAGTCCGGACTCCTTGAAGAGCGTCGCGACTACGCAAAGTCCGAGTGCTAGGGCGATTCGCCCGCGCTGGGCTTGGTTCACCGCGAGCACCGTGAAGAGCAGCACCCAAAGCGTGCTGCGGTTCGCGGACCAGCCAACCGGGATGACCGCCGAGTCACTGAATGCGAGGACTGCCGTGGCGATGGCGAGGGCTCTGGCGTTGAGCCCGAGGTCCTGGAACAACCGTCTTGCAGCCAGAATCAAAGCCAGCAGCCCGAGCAGTCCGACCACGTGCCGTGGCACCTCACTGTCCGGGAAGAGCGCCTCGGCAAGGCTCAGCTCCAAACTCGCCAAGGGGCGCAGGAAACGCACGCGCCAGTTCTCTCCGGCGAACCAGGGTAGGCGCGCGCCGGGCTCATCCGCAGCTCGTTGGAAGTCCTCGCTCGAGCCAAAATCGAACAGGGACATGGGCCCCATTTGCCCCATTGGTTCTTCCGCATCCAGCGCTGCGCGGTGGACGAAGTCGTCCATGAAGGCGCCGCTAAAAAGCATCGGGAGATGCAACAGGAGTGCAATCAGCAGCGTCCAGCGCAGTGCCTTCATGATCGGGGAGTGCCTTCGAAGTAGATCATGTGCCAGAGATGCAGAGGTCCAATGCCGAGACGGTAGGGCTCGCAACGCTTGGCCGTAAAGTGCGACTCGAGCAGCGACTGCCAATGCTTGTAGGGGCGCGCATGATCGCCGCGATCTGCTCGCGCCAGCATGCGCACAATTCCGGCCCGTTCGGGCATGACCAAGTCCATTAGTAGCAGCCGTCCGCCCGGTTTGCACAGGCGAGCCAGGTTGGCGAGGGCTTGCTGAGCCTGACCGTCGTCCAAGTGATGCAGGAAGCTGTTGGCGAAGATTAAGTCGAAGCGCTCGCCGTCCCGAGGTTCATAGGTGCAAGCGTCGCCCACCTCGAAGTGGCCGCCGTGCGCGCGCTGGGCACTCTTGATGTAGTCCGGATTGGTGTCGACGCCGACGTAGCTGGCGGGGTCGAAGAGCTGCGCGTGATTGCCTGGGCCGCAGGCCATGTCCAGTACGCGGCCGGCCTGGCGCAGGGCGGGCAGATCCTTGATGGGGCGCAGCTTCTGGGCGGCGAAGGGCGCTTGCCAGAGGCGGTAGACCAACGGGCGCTCGAGCAAACGGTGCAGCAGGCCCATCAGTGTCCCACCAGGAAGCGGCCCATGCGTACCCAGGTCTTATAGCGCTGCTGGAGCAGCGCTTGGAACTCGGGCGAATAGGGAGCCGAGAAGCCCGGCTGGGTGTTGATCACGATCACCTTGGGCGCGCGCTCCTCGAGGAAGGTCAGGCGCTGCTGCTTTGAATCGCCGGCGAAGAATTCGAAGGGGCCGCGGGTCGGGTCCTCGCGCCCGGAGAGCGCGTAGATTTCGGGGGCGTCGGGTCCGCACCAGAGCAATCCCGGGGGAGCTTTCTGTTCTAGGTATTCGAGCAGCCCGTCGACCTCGCGTACCTCGGAGGCGTGCACCCAAAGCTGCGCGCGCGGGCTGGCGAGGGGACGCAGGTCCCGCTGTTGGAAGTAGCCCCAGCCAAAGTCTGCGAGGGTGCCTGTATGTAGCCAAAGCACGGCGAAGAGGCCGAAAAAGGCTAGGCCCGCGGCTGCGGCACGGGGGTGCCAATCGCGGCCCAGCCAAGCGCCGAGCAAGACCGCTAGGGGAGCCACGTAGGCCACGTACAAGGGTGCCGAGAAGGGGAACTGCAGCAGCCCGGTGAAGGCTGTGGCGAGCACCAACCACTGGGCCACGGGTGGCATTGACGCGCGCACCACAAGCAGCGCTGCTAAGAGCACCAGCAAACTCGGTAAGGGTTGCGCGCCGGCCCAAATTGCGCGGTACACACCGAGCTGCCCGCCGAAGGGCAAGGCTAGGCAGAGCGCGGTCACGAGCACGGCGCATAGTCGCCCGGGCAGCTTGTGCGCCAGTGCCAGCAGCAGGATCCAAGGCACGGACCAGAGCGCGGCAGCGATGGGCGGGGGCGCCCAGCTGGCGTGATCCAAACGCGTGGCAGGCAAGATGAAGAGGCCGCGCATGAGGTCGCCCAGAGCACCCGACGCGAGGAAGGTCAGCACGAGCGGCGCGCAGCCTAAGAGCGCACCCAGCAGCAGCGGCGCACCTAGTCCCACCAGTCGTTGTAAGCGTTCGTTTCGACTGCCGCGGCTCCGACGCTCGCCAACCAAGAGCAAGGCCGTGGCCGCGCAGGGTGGTAGGAAGAAGTGCAGCAGCTCCGGCGCGCCCGCGTGGGTTCCGAGGAGGCCGATGAGGGTCGCTGCCAAGAGCACCAAGATGCTCGCGTGCAGACCGCGCAGGCGCCCGCGTAACTCGGAGTCCAGGGACTGCGCCCGGCGTTGTTCCTCCATGGCCAGGAAGACCAGGGCGGCAGCGAGCAAGTAGATGCCCGCGATCTTGATCGAGATCGACAGGCCGATGCAGACCCCGGCCAGCACGCGCCATGTTCGCGGCCGCTGGCCCTCGCCAGAACGCAGCAGTGCTTCGCCCGCAGCCAGGGCGAACATCAGATTGAACCAAGAGGGCAGTGCTGCGGGGTAGTTGGGCAGCCCCCAGGCAAAGGCCACCGCGGCGATAGCGGCCGCGGCCCAGGGCTGAGCGAAGCGCCGGGCCATGAGGTAGAGGCACGGTAGGAAGAGCAGCAGTCCGGGTATGACTAGGGCCAGTCGCAGCACATCCAGGCGCTCGCCAAAGGCCGCGAAGAGGGCCGCGTGCAGGTAAGCCAAGCCGCCACTGTAGACCTCGTCATAGTCGCGGTGGGGCAACTGCCCGGCGAGCACGCGCAGGGCCGAGCCGGCTAGGGTGCCCTCGTCATGGGGGATCCAACGTTCGCGCCAGCCACGCAGCATCCAGCTTGCGAGTAGCAAGAGCGCCGCGGGCGGGGCCCAGCTTTGGAGCTTGGTTTGGGATGCCATGAATAGACCGGGCTAGCCCTTCAACTTGGCGATGTCGATGCGTCGGCGTTCCGCCATGGGCAGCGCTTCGTAGGAACCCGGCTGCGTGCGCCAGCGGTGTTGGTGCCAAGCCCACTGCTCCGGGGACTCGCGGATCCAGCGCTCGTACACGGCTAGCAATTGGGTCAAGGTCGCGCGTGTGCCCTGCTCGCCGGAACCGCGCGCCGGCGCGCGGATGGGCTCTTCGAATTGTAAGCGGTAGGAGTCCTGCGGGCCGGCGCCCACGGGCAGGACGCAACGCACGGGCAGCAGGGGCAGTTTCGCGGCACGCGCGAGTGCGGCGGGCGCGCTCATGGTCAACGCCGGAACTCCGAAGAAGGGCAGGTGCTCACCGTCGAGGCGGCGCACTTCTAGGTCGCACAACATGCCGATCACGCCGCCTGTTTGCAGTACGCGTAGCAAGCCGCGCGGTGAGGAATCCTGGGGCAAGGTCGGTACGCCGTAGCCTGCGCGCAGGCGCGGCAACCAAGCGGAGGAGCGTTGCTGGCGATTGACGCGGCCGACCACCGCGCCGCGCACACCGCGGCGGCGCACGGCAGCGGCGAGTAGCTCCCAGTTTCCCAGGTGGGCGGTGACCAGGATCGCGCCGCGTCCGTCGGCTTGGATCTTCTCCAAGTGTTCGATGCTGTCGTCGAATAGAACTGCATGCTCGATCCAAGCGCCCTGAATCGATTCCGGTGCTGCGCCGCGCGCTAGACGCAACCACTCGCTGGCCTGGCGCGCGCCGTGGGCGAAGCAGCGTTGTAGGAGCTGCTCTCTCGCTGCGGAATCGAGCTCGCTACCGAGGGCTAGCTCAAGGTTGCGGCGTGCGCGCTCGCCGAGCCGGCCGCGTCGAGCTTGGGAGCTGGCCGCGCGCAAGAAGGGCAGCACGGCGGCGCTGGGCAGGTGCGCTGCGGCGCCAGCCAGACCGCCGAGGGCAGCCGCGCGCAGGCGGCGCCGCAGGGGTACCGAGGCCTTGGCATCCAGGCCCGCAGCCGCCAGGCATTCGCCGGTCCAGTCCGAGGGCGCCTCAGGGCTCAAGCTCGAGCTCCTGACGCAGGCGTTGGCGCTCGTCGGTGCCGTTGCGATGGGCGCGTAGGTAGGCGCGCGTGAACTGCGCGCGCTCAGCCAAGGTCATGGGGTCGAAGCCAAGGCTTAGTAAATCGGCCCGGGGCGTGGCGGCTTGCTTGGGATCGATGGCGTGACAGGGCACGGGCCCTAGCATGAGCTTGCCGTCCGCCGCTTGCACGAGGTCTGTGAGCTGGAGCTGCTCGAGGGCCAAGCCGCGGTCGTGGAGGGCGCCCAGGAGTCCGCCCAGGCGGCGTGCGTCGGGCTGGGCGTCGAGGGAGCGGGATCCGTTAGGTAGAGACACGCGCAGGCCGGGTGCGGGAGCCAGCTCCAATTCCAAGGGCGGCCAGGCGGGCAGGTTGTGCTCGCGCAGCTTGGCTAGCTGCAGCCAGGCTTCGCGAGCCTGTTCCTCGCCCTGGAAGTCGATGCGCCGCTCTTCGCTGTTCGGTTCGATGGGAGCTAGAGCGCGCATACCGTTTCGCTCGCCGGAGTCCAACGGAACGCAGGCGCCGCTCGTGCGTAGCCAGCGCTGCAGGCGTCCTTCCACGTGCTTCAAGCGATAGGCGCGGGCGAGGGCTTCCACCTGCTCGGCGAAGCTCGCGCGGGGTTGTTCCGGAGGCGTGGGGGTTGCTTCCCACCAGGCTTCGAGGAAGTGGCGCCGAAAACGTGGGCTGGAACTTTCCCGCACGCCCGCTGCGAGCAGTACGAGGCTTGTGAGGGAAGAGGACTTGGGGGCGCGACTGCAGAGGCGCGCGGGGTCCACCAACCAGGGCTGCTGCGCTTCGTCCACGAGCAGATTGCCCGCGTGTAGGTCCGGGTGATGCAGGCCGCTGCGCTCGAGCTGGGCCAGGAGCTGGCCCAGGGCCGCGGCCAGGCTGTCCAGGGGGCCTTGGGCGAGCTCGGCGCTTGCGAGCAGCTGCTCCAGGGTGCGCGCGCCGGGGACCTCCTGCATGTGCAGTTCCCATGCTCCCCGTGCGCGGCTCACGCCCAGGGGGCGCGGAGCGGGAAGGCCGGCCGCGCGCAGTTGCTCGAGGGCCCTGCGTTCGCGCTCGGCCCGGTGCTTGTCCCGCAGGCGCCCCAGCAGGCTGGGGTGGTGGAAGCGCTTGAGCACCACCCCCCCGGTCTCCCGCAGCACGCTGCGGGATGGGGAGCTCTTGAGCAGGGTCCTATCGAGGGAGATCGCCACGGGCACCCAGGATAGCCCTGGGCATCCCCACGTGTTGACCCATAGACTCCTGACCGCTTGAAGCTGCAGATCTATCTCCTACGGCAGCTGGTCATCTCGTTCCTATTCGCGGTGGCCGGAATCCTGTTTATTGCCCTCCCGGGCATCGCCGTGACCACCGTGCACAAGATGCCCCTGGCGGATGCCTCGGTGCTCTTGCGCTACATTCCCTTGGTGCTCGAGACCCTGGCGCCCTATGTGCTGCCGATCTGCTTCTTGCTCTCGGTGGTGGCCACCTACGGGCGCCTGGCGGCGGACCGGGAGTGGACCGCGATCCAGATGGCCGGCTTCCATCCTGCGCGCCTGATGCTGCCGGCGCTGGGGCTAGCGACGGTGCTCGGTGGCGTGACCTTCTTCATGGTTACCCAAGAGCTGCCCATGGCCAAGGCGCGTCAGCGCGCGGCCCTGGTGGACGCGGCTACCTCCTCTCTGAAGAACCTGCAGCCCGGCAAGACCACCCTGCACTTCGGGGGCTTTCTGCTTAAGGCCGGCTGGCGTGATCCCAACGACCAGAACCTGCTGCACGATGTCTTCATCCGCAAGCCGGACGAGGAGACCGGGGATGCCAAGGTCGAGATCTTTGCAGAGCGAGTGCACATCCGAACCGTCGGGGACATGCTGCGCTGCGACCTGCAGAATGCCTACGTGGTCTACCCCGATCAACGTGCCAAGGCGGAGCTCGGCGGAACCTACTTCACCTACCCGCTGGAGAGTTTGGCGGGCGAGGACGACTGGGGGGATAACCGCCCCAAGTACATGACCAATGCGGCGATCTTCGTGGAGCTTGAGCGGGGCGATGCTGAAGCCGACCGTGAGAAGGACATGCACTACCAGCTGCACCGACGCTTGGCGATGTCCATGGTCTTCCTGCTCTTCCTCGGCTTGGGCGCGCCCACGGGCTTGATGCTGCGCCGGGGAACGCAGCTAGGAGCGCTCTCCGTGGCTGTTGGGTACAGTTTGATCTACTACATCCTGAGCATGCGCTTGGGCAAGGGACTCGCTCGAATAGACGCTGTCCCGCCCTGGCTAGCGGCCTGGATTACGCCAGCCATGTTCTTGATCGCGTCCGTGGCCCTGATGCGCAAGGCACTGCGGCGATGAAAGTCACGCGCCGCTTGAAGCTTGGTTCGCGCCTGGACCGCTACGTGCTCTCGCACTTTGTGGGCTCCTACCTATCGGCCTTGTTCCTGATGGTGGGCCTGTTCTGGATCCTCGACATGGCGGCTAACCTGGACGAGTTTCTGGAAGCCGCGCCCGATGGCACCACGGCGAGCACGCTGTTGATCGCCAGCTACTACCTGCTGAACCTACCCTTCCTGTTCCTGCAGGTGGGGCCCTTCGTGACCTTGGTGGCGGGCATGTTCACGGTCACCAGGCTGCTCAAGAAGAACGAGATCTCACCGGTGCTCTCCGCGGGAGTCTCCGTGCACCGACTCTTGCTGCCGGTCTTCCTGGCGGGAGCCGTGCTGGCGGCGGGCATGTTCTTCCTGCGCGAGACCACGGTGGAGAACCTGGCCGACCGGCGCGATCAACTCCTCGATCGTCTCGACGAGAAGCGCCCGGAGCGCATGTACCACGACATCGTGGTGCATGACCTCAGCGGCAGCATGGTCTTCATGGATCTGTTCCGGCCAGATGCCACGCCTCCCGCCATCCAGGGCTTTTCGGCGGTGCTCTTCGTGCACTCCAGCGGCGAGACGGTGAAGGTCCGTGCGCTCTCTGCAACCTGGGATAAGCAGGCCAAAATCTGGCGTCTTGAAGACGGCCACCGGACGATCATCGGGGACCAGATGACGACCACGCCACTCGAGACCCTCGAGGGATTTGAATTCACCCCGAAGCTGGCCCTGACCTACCGCCGCTCCCGGGACCATCCCCTGGAGCTCTCCTTCGGCGAGATCCAGGAGCTCATGCGTCGTGAGCCCGACGATTCGGCCTTCCGCACGCTCTGGCATTACTTACTGACCTTCCCCCTAGCCAATCTGATCCTCTTGTTGGTGGGCCTGCCGCTCCTCTTCACCTACGAGCGCGGCCGTGGAACCGAGCGCATGGCCTTCGGGGGCCTGCTCTGTATCTTCTACTTCGCAGTGGACTTCGTCTTCCGCAGCCTTGGGCTGGGTGGGGGCCTGTCCCCGATTCTGGCGGGCTGGATCCCACTCCTGGTGGTGGGAAGCATCGGAGTGGCTCTAACCGATGGGATTCGGACCTGAGTCGCTAGCCCCGCTTGAGCTACTCTCAGAGTCCCTGAGAGACCGGCCCGAGACTCAAAACCCCGGGAAGATCCCCGCCCCTCGAACGTCCTAGATCAGCCATGCCCACCTCCAACGCTCTACCTGCCCCGTGCCGGGGCCTGATCTTGGGACTTGTCCTGGGCTTCGGTCTCTCCGCCTGCGCCTCGACGGAAGAGGGCCCCAGCCAGACCGAAGTGGTCCGGGACCTGGTCCGCCACGGCCGCTTTGTGGACGCGGTGAATGCCTCCTCGGAGCTCGTGGATCAGCG
>JBLIOL010000124.1:0-14061 GCA_047639615.1 Planctomycetota bacterium
GAAATTCATCCAGGTTCATATGCTCGTTCGGCGTGTGGTCCAAGGCTGCATCGCCCGGACCATAGGCCAAGGCTGGGCAACCCCAAGCGGGGGCCAGCAGATTGAGATCGGCCGTGCCGGTCTTCTCCTTCCAAATGGGCGCAGCACCATGGGAGCGAATACCGCGAGCCAGGGCACGATGCAGGAAGCTCGTACGCGGCCCGGTCCAGGCGGGCATGCTCGCTAACACTTCCAACTCAGCGTCCCCCGCATGCTCCATGAGCCAAGCTTCCGCATCCGCCGGCGGTAGATCCGGCGGCAAGCGCAGGGTTAACTCCAGAGTAGCTCGCGCCACCTGGCCGTCGTTCTCGCAGCGCATGTCCAAGAGCGCGGTGAGCAAACGGCGAAAGACCCGTAAGCGTCCCTCATCGAACGTGGCGGCAGCCTGCTCGATGCGAGTCCATAGCCGCGCTGCTTGGGCCGGCATGGTAGGCACGTCGTGTGCCGTGTGCGCGTTGTCGCCACTGAGCTTGAGCCGCGCACGCAGGTAGCCCTTGTAGCCCAGGGTGATCCCATCCCAGCCGCTCGGCTCGCCGATCACGAGCGCGTCCGGGGCGGGCGTGCCCATCAGGTGCCGCGCACCTGCGGAACTGGGCGCTTCCTCCTGCACGCAACCGATCACGCGCAGGCTCAGGCCGGGTTCCACCGCTGCCACGCGAGCGGCCGCGGCGATGAAGGACACGAAAGGTCCCTTGGCGTCCACGGAACCCCGTCCATAGAGCAGGCCATTCTCAACGCGCACAGGAATCTGCCCCGGCACCGTATCGATGTGCCCGACCAGGGCGATGGTGCGTCCGCCCGTGCCAATCTCGCCGACCGCGTTTCCCGCGGCATCGATGTGTGCCTGGAATCCCAAGGCCCCCATGCGCTCCACCAGGTACGCGGCCACCGCGCCCTCGTCGTGGCTGACGCTGGGGATGCTTACCGCGCCCACCAACAGGTCCTGCGCTTCCGAATTCGTGAGGGCACTCATGCGAGCACCTCCCCGATGGCCGCAATCACGAGATCTACATCATCCTCTCCGATAATCAGAGGCGGCAAGAGCCGCAAGACCTGAGGCCCCGCGGGCAAGGCCACGACGCCCGCCTCAAGTAGTGCTTCCAAGATCGGCGCCACACGCTCACGTAATTCCACTCCAATCATCAAGCCCATACCTCTGACCTCACGCACTCGTTCGCTACGTAGCGACCGCAGTCCTTCGCGCAACCTCTCGCCCATGCGCTCAGCATGGGCGGGCAGGTCGCGTACCAGTAATTCTTCAAGCACCGCCGACGCGGCAGCGCAGGCCAAGGGATTCCCTCCGAAGGTGCTCCCATGGCTACCTAGGGGCAACTCGCCAATCGCCGAGCCGATGGCCACCGCCCCCATGGGCATGCCGCCAGCCATACCCTTCGCCAGGCACAACAGATCGGGGCGCACCCCACTGTGCTGCACCGCGAAGAGCTTGCCTGTACGCCCGAACCCGGTCTGCACCTCATCCACGATGAGCAACGCACCAACCCGATCGCAGGCCTCGCGCGCGGCCGCCAGGAACTCAACACTGCCCGCACGCACGCCGCCCTCGCCCTGCACGATCTCGATCAGGAAGGCCGCGGTGTTCTCGTCGAGCGCTTCCTCGAGCTTCGCCGGCCGGTCATATGGAATGTGCCTGAATCCTGGCACAAGCGGCGCAAATGGCTCCCGATAGCGCTTCTCATGGGTGGCCGATAGAGCCCCCATAGTGCGTCCGTGAAATCCGCGTACACACGCAACTACATCTGTACGTCCCGTACTTAGGCGCGCGAACTTGAGCGCGGCTTCCACCGCCTCGGTCCCCGAATTGCAGAAGAATATGCGATCCAAGCCGGCCGGCAGGGCGCGATGCAAGCGCCGCAGGTAGGCCGCACGTTGGTCGTTGGCGAAGCTCGGCGTACAGCTAATTAGGCGCCCTGCCTGCTCCGTCAAAGCCTCCACCAGCCGCGGGTGTGCATGCCCGAGGGACGCGCAGCCGTGAGCAGCGGAACAGTCGATATAGGAACGCCCCTCCACATCGAACAGGCGTGCGCCCTGTCCCTGCACAAAGGTCGTCTCACGTGTACCCACCAAACCGGGTCCGAGCCGACGCTCGATGCCCGCGGGGGATGTGTCGATCAGCGTGCTCATCGCGTCACCTCCAGTGCGCCAAAACAGGTACCCGCGCCCGCCAAAGCGCGCTCCACAGGATGCTCTCCGTAGGAAGGAGCGATAACCACCTGGGGCACGCCCCCCTCCAGGGCCTCGCCCACCGCCAAGACCTTCTTCTTCATGGAGCCCTCGGCCATCTGCATGGCTTGCTCCAACTCATGTGCCCCGATGCGTGTCACTAGAGAGCTGGGATCGTGCCGATCCCGCAACAGGCCCGCCACCGCCGTCAGTAGCGACAGAGAAGCAGCTCCCATAGCACCCGCAATGCAGGCCGCCGCGCGATCCCCATCCACGTTCAAGGCCTGGCCCGCCTCAGTCGTGCCCACGGGCGCAAGCACTGGTAGGTAGCCGCCTTCCAAGAGCAGCCTGAGTAAGTCGGTGTTCACGCCGCTCGGGCGACCGGAGAGGTCCCCGCGCACCACGCGCACACGGCCGTCCTCCACCACCCGAAAGGCCTTCTTCTGATCCGCTTTCAAGCAGCTACCATCGAGGCCCGAGAGCCCCACGGCGGGCACCTTCAGGGCAGCCAAAGCAGCCACAAGGCGCCGATTCATAAGCGCCGTCGCCATCAGGAAAACGTCCAGGGTCTTGGCGTCGGTCAAGCGACTGGTATGTCCACTCGGCGACTCGGCGAAGCGCGCCGGATGACCTAAGGCCTGCCCTAACTGGGTCGCCTCCGAGGATCCCCCGTGCACCAATAGCAGCCGCTTGCCCGCATGCCAAAGCTGCGCCACATCGGCCGCCACCGCGTTCAGGTCATTACCCTCGGCGCCGCCTAACTTGATTACGTGTAGTTCGTTCATAGCTCTCTCGCCTTGGATGATTAGGCCGGGTGCAACCCGATCACGCCCAAGCCCAGGGTCTCCTCGAATCCCAGGGCCAAATTCATGCACTGCACCGCGCTACCGGCGGCGCCCTTAGTCAAGTTGTCGATGGCCGACAGGGCGACCACGCGCTTCCCGTCCGCATCTAGTGCCCAGCCCACATCCGCGTGATTGGTGCCCGTTACCAGACGCGGCTCAGGGTGCCGGTAGGCTCCCCCGCGCTGGTGCACGATGCGCACAAAGGGCTCAGACGCGTAGGATTCACGCCATAGGGCCCACATATCGCGGTCTTGCATGGGCTCCTTCAACCAAGCGTGAGCCGCCGCCGCTACGCCGCGCACCAGCTCCACGGAAGTCACCGAGAGATGCACATCCTGTAGGCCTGTGACCTGCATCACCTCGGCCGTGTGCCGATGGCCCACGGGCGCGAAGGGTCGCACGATGCCGGCTCGCTCCGGATGGTGGCTGGCGCCGTTGGCTTCACGCCCACCCTCACTGGAACCCACCTTCAGGTCCACCACCACCGGTCGCTCGGGATCCAAAACGCCGGCGCGAACCAAGGGTAAGAGCGCTAGATTCGAAGCGGTCGCGTTGCAACCCACGCCCGAGATGTAGCGCGCCTCGCGCAACTGATTACGGTTGACCTCAGCCAGTCCGTAGACGAAACGCTCCAGCCACTTGGGCTCCGGATGTTCGGACCCGTACCAGCGTTCGTACTCCTGCAGGTCGTTCAGGCGGAAGTCCGCGGAACAATCAACAATGCGCTCGGCGAGTCCCGCGAAGCGCTCGATGGATCCAGCTGCTACTCCATGGGGCAGGGCTAGGAAGAGCAGATCGACCTCTTCCAAGTCCTGGGCCGACGTAAAGCGCAGGTCCGTATGCCCGCGCAGGTGCGGATGCAAGCTCGGTACCGGTTGCCCAGCACGCCGCTCACTGGTAACGGCCACTAACTGCACCAAGGGATGAGCAAGCAGCAGCCGCAGCAACTCCCCGCCCACGTAACCCGAGGCGCCGACGATCGAGACACGAATCACGCGAGCACCTCCTGCCGGTTCGGTACCTGCTCCAGCACCCACTCCGCCATCAGGCCCGGAATGTCCACGCCCGTGGGTTCGATGGAGTTGCGGAACTCACCCGAGTGATTTACCTCCAGCACGGACAGACCCGTGGGGGTTTCGATCAGGTCCACCGCCAGTAATCCACCGCCGACGGCACGCGCCGCCGCTAGCGCAAGCTCGCCCACTTCGCCGTCCACGGAGCAGGCTTCCACCCGTCCGCCTCGAGCGGTATTCGTGATCCAATGCTCGCTGTAGCGCCAGATGGCGGCGATGCAACGATCACCCACCACGAAGGCGCGCAGGTCACGACCGGGCTTCTCGATGAACTCCTGCAGGTAGTAGATCTGCTGCTGCCAGGAACCGAGCACCGCCCGGTCCTCAAGCACGGCCTCCGCCGCGGAGCGACTATCCAGGCGCGCCACCAGACGCCCCCAGGAACCGACCACGGGCTTGATCACCACCGGCCAGCCCAGCTGCTCGGCAGCCTCCAAAGCCGCCTCCGGCGTAAACGCCATGAGCGTGCGCGGCGTCGGTACGCCGTGCTCTTCGAGGGCCAGGGTGGTGCGCGCCTTGTCGCCGCAGACCTCGACCACATGCGAGTTATTCACGCAGGTAAGGCCGCGCGCCTCCAGTGCGCGCGTCCCGTAGAGCGTGCGTCCGAAGGCCAGGGAACGGTTCCAGACCAGATCCCAGGGCGCAGCTTCAGCGCGTCCAAGAGCTAGTACAAGGCCGCCATCATCAACGCGTTCGAAATTCGCACCGCGCTGTTCAAGGGCCCGGATGATGAGCTTCTCCTCCACTCGCAAGCGCGAGGTCAAGAGAGCAATCGTGGGTGTTTGCATGAAACTACTCGCCCCAGTCTTCTTGAACTTCCGGCGCTTCTGCGAGGGCCAGAGGATCCAGCTTGGTCACCTCGAGCTCGGCTCCGCAGTCATCGCAGGGCACGATCTCACCCACGAGGAGATCCGTAGGGAGAGCCACCGAGGCATCACAGAGGGGACAGGTCGCGGTCGATTGAGTTGTGGTCATTTCAGGGTTGGTTGGGGTGCTGGCGCCCTTGGCAGGGCACAAAAAAACCCGCCAGTCCTCCGAAGGAGGACTGGCGGGTGAACTTCGCGCAGAATGCGTCGCGTCGAAGGATTAGCCGCCAGACCTCGGGTCCGGTTTATTGTCCTTCTTGGATTTGCTGACCAGCGCCAGGTTGGCGTCAGCCCCCACACTCATGCAAAGCACATGCATGGCACGCACGAGACCCGTGGGGTCTACGAGAGCGCTGCCGATGGTGGGGACGAATGCCGGTTGCATGTTTCGGAGCCTAGCGCCTAGGCAGGCCAGGTCAAGGGCTCTTTGCCCAGGCCATGATGAATACCTAGTAAATCTGCGCGGCCATTTGGTCGAGGGGAGCCGCATGTGCATGGGGCATATCCATGGGGTTGATCTCCCCTACACCGGCAACCACGTAGCTGCTCTGGCCCTCCGAAACGGCGCTCTTAGCCGCACCGTCCCGGGCCCGCACCTGGACCTCACCCTTGCAGCAGCAGATGCAAGTTCCGCTTCCGCCGGGCTTGTCATCCTGGTAACGATCGATACCAAAGACCGTTCCACGGACCTCGACCTCGGCGTCAGGTGTCTGGAAGAGCAGACGCCGCTGAGTGCTATCGAAGCTGGCCAAAGTGGCCACTCGATAGCCACCGCGCTCGCCGGCCATGGCCAACACGATGTCGCCAGTCCCGCGCGTACCCGAGATATCGAGGCTGCTGCCAGGCTCCAGATCCACCACCAGTTGATTGCAGAACTGCAGGCGTAAAGCCTCGCTACCAGCCGTAATCAGGTCGGCCTGGGCCAAGTCCTGCCCGGGAACGTAGGCAACACCGTCCACCTGGAATTGATCGGACGCGGGCGCGGATGCGATCGGGCGCAGCTGCCAACCGTCACTCACAGGCACAGGCGGGCGCAGTACGAAGGTGATCACAAGGGCGGCGGCGACGACCAAAGCACTCGCCCCCATGGCCCAGGTCTGGCGCCTCTGCTTGCGCGCGCCCCGCGGCACGCGCGATCCATCGGAGGCGGGCTCGCGACGGGCACGGCTCGCGCGCGGTCCGCCGGCCGCCTTGGTCACGCGCTTATGGGTGCTAGCACTCGCTGCTTCACCAGCGCCAAGGAACTGCTCACGCAACTCGCGCCTGAAGGCTGACCGGGCAGCGGGATGCTGCACGGCATCGAGGGCGGGATCGAGGTCTATCACAGTTTCTGACTGCGACATGAGCGTCTCGGACGTGACCGCATCCTTACCATCTTTCCCTTCGATTTCGCCCGCCACGAAGGCTTCGCGCAGCCGCGCGCGGAAGTCCGCGGCAGCCGTCGGCTTGGGAATAGCGGACAGGGCCGCATCCAGAGCTCGCTCCGGTGCTTGGCCGTCCATGTGCGGATCCTGTGATTGGTCGGAGCTCACCGGGACGCGTCCTCGTCGACGTGAAGGTCGTAGGCGCCCTCCTCAAGAACAGGCGCCAGGCGCTTCCGTAATTCTTCGAGAGCACGGCTGTAGCGCTTGCGAACGGCCACTTCGTTGCGCTCGACCATCACACCAATCTCGGCGAATGAGAGACCCTCGTAGTAACGCAGGGTCAAGGTGGTCTTCATGATCTCCGGCAGCTCGTCGATCGCCTGAGCCACCATGTCGGCCAGCTCGCCGCCGATCAATTCCTCGCCGGGCCCCAGCTGCGGATCCTCGGCCATGCCCGCCTGATCCTCGACCGCGACCTCGCGACGGGAAGCCGCGTGTCGGCGCGAGCGCCAGTGATCGCGCACCTTATTGGTGGCGATGGTGAACACCCACGGACGCAACTCCCTAGTCGGGTCGTAGCTTTCCATGGAGCGGTAGAGGTGCATGAAGATGTCCTGGGTCAGGTCTTCAGCCAGGTGCTCCTCGCGCACGAGGCGACGCACATAGCCGTAGATCTGATCGAAGTAGACGTCGTAGAAACGCCCTAAGACGGCGCTGTCACGTCCCTGCAAGGCGGTCCTATCGGCCGGATCCAGATCCGGAGCCGCTGCGCGGGCTGTAGACCTGCCAGCCATAGGCTTCCGGGTTGCGGAGGCCGATGCGGGCAGGGTGCTCTGGGCAGGCGTCATGCCTGCGGGCGAGTTGGGCTCAGCGGTCGGGTTGTCTTGGGAATCCACACAGGTCTCCAGGGAGCTTCGACGTCCATCCGCGTTGGTGACCACCCGGCTACCGAAAGAATGAAGATCCGAACATTGGGAGCGTAGCACTCCACCCGGGGGCCTGGCGATTCCGCTAGAGTCCAGTTTCTACGCCATCCGTCCGATATCGAGATCCATGCTCTCTCCTCTCGCCACCCTACTTATGGCCGCTCCGGCGGCTCCCGTCCTCCCGCTACCCCAGGACGAGCTCCTCACGGTCTGGATCGCTGAGGGCACCCAGCTCCTGAGCCACTCCAAGGACCGGGCCCTGGCGCGCGCCCTGGCCATGATCGATGACCGCATTCTGGAGCTCCCTGGCGAGTTTCCCGAAGCGCAATTCCCGCCCCAGATGGTGCCTTTCCTGGTGGGTCTGCTGACCGACAGCAAGACCTTCCGCATCTCCACGGACGAGAGTGGCGGCCCGGTGCCCGTGCGCGCGCAGTTCGATTGGAACCAGCACACCCCGGAAGAAGCCCAGCAGCTGGCCTCCGGCCTGATGGCCTTCCTGACCGGCATGGGCGCTCCGATCCCCGAGGCCGATGAAGCCGGCTGGACCCTGCTACCCCTGCCCCTGCCCATGCCCCTGGGCTTTGGCCCGCGCGGCTCCTCCATGAGCATGAGCCTGGGAGCCCCCTTCCCCGACGGCGGCGACCTCTCCACCCCCGATCTGCCCGAAGGCGT
This sequence comes from Planctomycetota bacterium, assembly GCA_047639615.1. Taxonomy (GTDB): domain Bacteria; phylum Planctomycetota; class UBA1135; order UBA1135; genus CAYWNK01. Next base: position 7,967 of record JBLIOL010000124.1, read on the forward strand.
CACCCCGCACCTTCTGATGCGCGTGGACGTGGGCGCCATGGTCGACATGGGCCTCGAAGCCCTGCCCATGTTCGACCCCAAGGCCGCGGAGGTCGCCGAGACTGTCGTCTCCATGCTCGGCCTCGACGAGCTCTCCATCAGCGCCGCCTGCGGAGCCGACGAGCACCGCGGCTATAGCGTCGCCCGCCTACCCGGCTTCGGCGCTGCCATGCAAAGCCGCGGTCTGATGAGCGAGAAGGGTCTGAGCGCGGCCAGCCTGCGCATGGTCCCCGTGGACGCGCACTTTGCCAACATCGGCCAGGTCAATCTGCAAGGCATCTTGGACCTGCTACTGGCCATCGTCGATGAGCCGCTCACCGCCAACGGCGTCGAGGACCCGATCGAGATGCTCGCCGAGATGACCGGCGTGCACCTAGAGAACGATCTGATCGCGCACCTGGGCCAGACCATCGGCATGTACACCTCCGACACCACGGGCGGCGGCGGTATCGCTTCTACCGTGCTGTTCATGGAAGTCACCAACTCTGCCGGCCTGCGCGGCCTGATCGAGCAACTGATTGGTCTCGCCAATGGCATCGCCATGGCAGAAGCCGAGGGCTACGTACAGGTTCGTCCCTGGGGACACAACGGGACCCAGTACTGGTCCCTGACCTTCCCGGGCATTCCGGTTCCGGTCGAGCCCACCGTCGTGCTGACCGACAACATGCTCTTCGTGTGCGCCACCCCCGGCGCCGCAGTCGCCGCCGTGACTCAAGCTGCCGGCAACGGCCCCAGCCTGCTGGACAACGAAGGCTTCCGCGCCCAACTGCCCGCCAATCCGGAAGGCAGCTACAACGTGGTCTTCCTCGACACGCCGCGCTTCCTGAGCGCCGGCTACGGTCTGGTCTCCATGGGAACGTCCGCCCTCGTGAACGGCACTCGTTCACGCACGGACGACTCCCGCGACGCCGGCATCGTCATGCCGCTCTACCACGAGCTCGCCGCTGGCGCCCTGCCCATCGTGGGCGTGGACACCATCGAGGACGGCGACCTGGTCAGCCGCAGCCACACCGACGCCTCGCTGCTGGTCAACATCACCGGCATCTCTGGCTACTACCTTTCCAACCCCGCCATGTTCCTGCCGGCCGCCCTGCTTCTGGCTGGCGCGGGCGTGCGCGAGCAGCAAATGGCGACCATGCAGGCCTACGAAATCGAGGAAGCATCCAAGCCGGTACCGGTCGAGGATTACTAGTCACCTATGCCCACCTACGAGTACGACTGCAAGGCCTGCGACAGCGCCTTTGAGGAGCTGGTTATGGGAGACGAGAAAATCGTCTGCCCCAGCTGCGATTCAAAGCGCGTGAAACGCCGCGTGACGAGCTTCTCCATGGGCGCTGCTGGCGGCACGGGCCGTGGGGAAATCCCCACGGACATCCTGGAAGCCGCACGCATCAGCTCCGGTGGCAACGTCCCCGGTGGCAACGTCCCCGGTGGCAACGTCCCCGGCGGCTCCTGCAACGCCTGCGACTGACTCGGGCAGAGACACTAGCTCTCACCAAGAGCCCCTACGCCCACCGATGGTGCCGCTCTCGCAGCGGTCCGCCGGTGGGCGTTTTCTTTTGGATCCGCTAGAGCCGGTACACTTGTGCGGCCCCCTGCCCCAAACTCCTATGAAGTCCGCAGCTCTAGTCCTAGCCACCCTCCCCCTGCTGCTCGCGAGCGGTCCGCCCCAGGACATGCCCGCGGACGAGCCCAAACAGGTAGAGCCCTCACAGGACGGCCACCAATCGGATGGCTTCCCAAGCCTTGAAGAAGGCTACGGAACGCAAGACCCCGAGCCTTCCACGCCTGACTATGGCGAGCGAGCGGATGAGCAACCGATCTACGCGGATGGCTGGCCCGTATGGCGCCACGACGGCGTTCTCCCCGCCGGCCTCGCCCACGGCAGCCTGGTGGACACGGGCCAATTCGGTCTCGAACTGCGCTACAGCCAAACCAGCTGGAAGGGCATGCGCGATGGCCGCAAGGATCGCTCGAGCCAGTACCTATTCGATGCGGGTTACAGCATCGCTGGCACCGAGCTCAAGGAGAACCGCCTCGAGCTCGATTTCCTATACGGCTTAGATCCGCGCTGGATCCTATATGCCACCCTTCCGATCATCGAGCGCGAGCTCTCCTACGACATGGCCGCAGGCGGATCGCGCCGCGAGGAGAGCAGCGGTCTAGGCGACATCATGCTGGGCGGCCGCTACTCCGCGCGCGCCGACGATCAGCACCAACTGCAGTACACCATCGGCATCGGTCTACCCACCGGTGACTACGACCAGCGCGGCAGCTACGCGGGCAACAGCAATGTGCTCCTGCCCTACGCCTTGCAACTGGGCACGGGCACGGTGGACGTCTACCCGGGCATTACCTACCTGCGCTTGCACGAAGAATGGACCCTCGGTGCGCGCGGTGAGGCTCGCCTGCACATCGGCCGCAACTCCGACCACTGGGCCGTGAGCGACTCCCTCGAGGCCAGCGTCTGGGCCTCGAAGACACTCAACGAATCCTTCACCAGTGACGTTCGGCTGCAGGCCAATTGGTGGGGCGACTACCACGGCACAGCCCCCGGATTCGATCGCGTTAGGAGTCCCCTGGAGGATTCGAGTCGCCAAGGAGGAAGCTTGGTGCAGCTGGTCTTCGGCCTCGCGGCCGATCTTTCTAACTCTTACGCCGGAAGCAATCGCCTCGGTATCGAGGTTGGCGTGCCTATCGACGAGTGGGTCGACGGGCCCGGCTTTTCGCGCGAGACCAGCCTCCTGATTTCCTGGCGCCTCGGCCTGTAGGCTGGGGGAATGTGGAAGCCCCTTCTCGCCTGCTTGCTCAGCCTCACGGGGCCGGTGGCGGCACAGGCTCCCGACCTCGCCGCTCTGCTGGCAGCGGCGGTAGACCAACCCACGGCTCTCGCCCGCGCGGCCGCGGCGGAAATCCTTGCCGCACGCAAGGACGTCAGCTTGGATGCCTGGCTCGAGGCCATGCAAGGCTTCGAGGCGAACCCGGCTCTGCGTCCAGTGCGAGAAGGGTCCAAGCAGGTCGAGCTGATCGTTGCCGGCAGTAGCGAGCGCACGGAGCTGTGCTGGTACGTTCCGGACGATCTAGCACTCGGCTCTCCGGTGCCCTTGCTAGTGGGCATGCATCCCACCGGTGGCAATGGTCCAGGCGCCATACGTGAATGGCGGCGCGTAGCCGACGACTGGGGCGCGATTCTGCTGGCCCCCTCGGAGGCTGGGCCCAACGTGGGCTTCGCCGCAACGGCACGCGAGAGAGAGAGCGTCCTGGCCGCAATCCGTTGGGCGCGTCGTCACTGGAACATCGACGAGAATCGCATCGCCCTAGCTGGCTTCAGTCGCGGCGCGCACATGGCTTGGGACTTAGCCCTGCGCCACCCCTCCCAGTTCTGTGCCATCGTGCCCGTGTCCGGTGCGCCGCGCTTCGAGCTAGCGCGGGGCGCAGCCAACCTGCGCTACCTGGAGAACCTGCGCTCCACCGCCGTCTATTCCCTAATCGGCCGCCACGACCAAGAGGGCCTCGTGTGGACAGCGCTCGAGTGCTTCCGCAGATTGGATGAACTCGAAGCGCCCTTGGCCAAACTCGTAGTAGACGAACAGGCCGGCCACATGCCCGACCGCTCAGGCGCCGAGTTTGGAGTCTTCCTCGCGGGCGCGCAACGCAACCCGGATCCCGAGAGCCTCGTGCGACTCTACGCACATGCCGGCGAAGGACGCGCGGCCTGGTTGGAAGTGCTCGAAGGCACAAAGCCCACTGAAGAGGTCTTTCGCCCGACCATCCGCGCTACCAAGCACAAGCAGTTGGATGACGATGGCCTGCGCCGCTTCCTTGTGGACGCTACTGCCAAACACACCGGCCGCATTCAGCTCAAGCGCGACAATCCCGGCCGCTACAGCGGCAAGCACGTCGGCATCAAGCGCTTCCGCATCCTGATCGAGCAAGAGCACCTGCCGGAAGACGGACGCATCGTGGCCAAGCTAGCCAACAAGCGCCTGCGCGCCACAGTCAAAGCCGACCCAGCCGTGCTGCTCAAAGAGTTCGTGGAGCACTTCGATCGCACCTTCTTGCCGGTGGCCGAGGCGCACTTCCAGACCAAACGCTGATGCCTGCACCGCGTCCCCACATCGGCCTCCTGTGTTTGGCCTTCGCAGCCTGCGCCGAACGTGAACCGCCCGCGGCAACGGACGCGAACAGCGAGCTCTCCAACCTGCAGGCCCTGGGCTACGCCGGCTATGAGGAGCAGCCCGAAGCAGACCCAATCGCAGTCGCTCCAGCCTCGCCGCTAGCCGCAGACTCCGGCCCCCTGCTCTTCACCGACGAGAAAGACCGTGTCACCCTGCTCGCGCGCGACGGCACGCAACTCTGGTCCCTGCGAGTTCCAGGCCGCGATCAAGTCGAGCTGGCGGAGCCCCTGGAAGGCGGCCGCCTGGCAACGCTCTCCGTTGATCAAGGCGTCGACCTCTTTGCACCAAGCGGCGAACACCTAGCCAGCTGGGACCTAGCGAGCCACCATGACCTAGCCGCCGATCACGACGGAAGCTTGCTGGTACTCGCTCACGCGGAACACCTCTATTACGGGCGCAATGTGCGCTTCGACAGTGTCGTACGTGTCTTCCCCGATGCTCCCGATCGCGATCCGGAGCAGGTCTGGAGCAGCTTTGAATCGCACCTCTCCCTACTACCGCTAGCTGGCCTCTCGGCCCTCGAGAAGACGCCCACTGGCAATCCCACCGCGACCATATACGACCGTTTCCACGCAAACTCCCTACAGGTTCTCCCCCCCGATGCCCCGGCCAGCCTGGGACCAGGCAACTGGCTCCTCTGCCTGCGCAACGCCAGCCTGATCCTGGTGCTAGATCCAACCACGGGCTACATCCGCTGGCATTTCGAGGCCAAGCACCTGGACTTCCCCCACCACCCCAGCCTGCTACCCAACGGCCGCATCCTGCTCTTCGATAATGGTTGGCAACGAGGCTTCAGCCGGCTGCTCGAATTGGACGCAGTGACCCCCTTCGGCATTGCCTGGAGTTGGAGTTCACCCCAGCCCGAGAGCTTCTTCTCCAAGACACGCGGAGCCGTGGAACGCCTCCCCAATGGCGGAACCCTAGTCACCAATTCGGAGTCCGGACATCTGTTCGAGTTGGACGCCAAGGGCCGTCTGAGCTGGGAATACCGCAATCCGCTAGCGGCCGACGGTCGCCGCCGACGTATTTATCGCGCCACCAGGCCCACTGATTCCTGGGTTGACCAAGTCCTTTCCAGCGCCAAGCGGTAGCCCCAGCCAGCCCCAAAGCTAGGATGCGGCCCCCACCATGCAGACCTACAAGCAAGACTTCATCGAGTTCCTCGTGCGCTGCGAAGTGCTCACCTTCGGCGACTTCACCACCAAGAGCGGACGCAAGACCCCCTACTTCGTCAACACGGGCCGCTACTGCACGGGCTCCCAGCTCACGCGCCTGGGCGGCTTCTACGCCGCTGCCGCCATCGAGCACCTGGGCGAAGAATTCGACCTGCTCTTCGGCCCGGCCTACAAGGGCATCCCCCTGGTCGTTTCCATGGCCCAGTCCATGGCCGCCCAAGGCCGCGACATTCCCTTCTGCTTCAACCGCAAGGAAGCCAAGGACCACGGTGAAGGCGGCGTACTCGTGGGGCACGCGCCGAAAGATGCCGAGCGCGTACTGATCGTCGAAGACGTCACCACCGCGGGCACGTCGATTCGTGAGACGGTTCCGATTCTGCGCGCAGCAGCCGACGTCAAGCTCGCCGGCCTGGTGGTCTCCGTCGACCGCCAAGAACGCGGCAAGGGCGACCGCCCCGCCCTCGAAGAAGTCGGGACCGAATTCAAAATGCCGACCTTCGCGATCGTCACGCTCGACGAGATCCTCGAGTTCCTAACCGGCCGCGAGGTCGATGGCCGCACCCCCCTAGGGACAGAAGAGCGTGCCCGCATCGACGCCTACCGCACCGAGTACGGCGCGTAGACGACAATACCGAGCCGCACCAAAAGCCGCCACTTGGCGCCCGCGACTCTACTTAGTCGAACCAACGGGCGCCAAGTGGCG
>JBLIOL010000125.1:0-14052 GCA_047639615.1 Planctomycetota bacterium
GATGGCCGGCCACCGCCTCAAGCGCGGCTCCTACACCTTCCCGGTTGAGCAAAAACTCTTCGACCTCTACGTCCGCGCCACCGGCCAGACGCAGCCCGGTGCCGAAGACCTCTCCGAGGACTACCAACAGCTCCAGCCCGAGACCCACGCTCAAATCACGAGCGAGTAGGTCAGGCCAGCATCAGCGCGGGGCGGCAGGAATCTGATTCCTGCCCCCCCGCGCTAGTGTGGGAACCATGAGTCAGTTTCGCAGCGGTGCACCCTGTCTTCTCCGTGCGCGATGTAGCGGCCACCTCTCGCTTCTTCCAGGAGGTCTTGGGCTTTGCCCCCGCTTTTGACGACGGCGCCTCCCCGCCCATGTACGCCGGCCTACGCCGCGAAGGCGTGGAACGGCCCCTGTCGTGGCGCAGCGCCGACAAATGGAAAGCCCGTTTGGACTCTACGACCCAGACAGCAGCGCGCTGTTCTTCTACGGCGACTGCTAGGCATTGCCAGGTACGGATATAGGCGATTGGGGCCAGGCACAAAGCCACAAACCAGTCCGGCGCCCCCTATAGGCTGCATCCCCTACCATGCAGAACGCTTCGCAAAGCAAACCTGCCTCGGCCCTGCCCCGCTCTCCATGAAACGTCTCTACCGGCCCCGAGACCTCCGCCTTCGCCCGGCCACATCCAGCGACAACGTTCATCTCTACCGCCTTCTCGACCATACCGAGCCGCACCAATCGCCGCCGTTTTCTCCGGCTTGCCGGTACTGGGTCTTAACAACCGCCGTTGACTACTCCAGGCACTTGGCGCGTCAACCAGCTGCCGTTCGACCATTCTCGCGGCAGTAGAGGACAGATCCTGTTGCGTCTCGACGGACACATGTCAGGAAAGAGTTCCGACGTGGGTAGGAAAACAGCGGCGATTGGTGCGGCTCAGTATGGTCGCGGCTCAGTATGGTCAAGAGAACTACCGCCCGCGACGAGTGCGCAATGGCTGGCTCAACACCTGAAAATGCTCAGCTAGTCACGTAACCCCGCGCGGATTCCGAACAGGCATCGCGTCCGACTCCGGAAACTCCCGTCCCCGAGCGGTCTACCACCACCCCTGACCAGCCAGCGCGGCGGCGCCTCCCTACCAGTACCGCTCCACGTGCACTTGGCCGGGCGACTTCTTCTTGTGCTCGCGGTAGCCCTCGAGCTCCAAGCCCTTGACCATGCCTTCGATCATGGAGGGGTTGCCGCACAGGAAGATGTGCGTGTTCTCGGGCGTCGGCGCATAGCCGGCGTACTCTTCGATGTGCTTCCAGACTTCTTGGATGCGGCCGGTGGCGCCGTTCCATGTGGCGACCTCATCGGCGGGCCGGCTGACGGCGGGCGTGTAGGAGATGTTCGGGCACATGCGATCCATGGTCATGAGCTCGGAGCGATAGCCCAGATCCCAGGAGTGCCGGGCTCCGTGCAGCACAGTGAATTGGCGCTCCCCGCCGCACTGCACATTGCTGCGCAGCATGCTGACGAAGGGTGCCAGGCCCGTGCCCGTGGAGATCAAGATCACATGCTTGTCCTCCGGCACCTGGCTGAGCGTGAACATGCCCGTGGCCTTGGGCGAGAGCCACACGCCATCCCCCGGCTCGAGGGCGAAGAGGCGCGGGCTGAGGGCGCCTGAAGGGACCATGGACACGTAGAACTCCATGAAGTCCTTCTCCTGCGAGGTCGAGGCAATGGAGTAGGCGCGCTTGATGAGCTTGTCCGGATCCACGGGCTCATCATCGGGCTCGCTGACCAGACAACGCTTAGCGCTGCCCGGAAGGCCAAGCACGGAGAACTGACCGGCCTCGTAGTCCGGCAGGTCCCAGCCCTCAGGCACCACCCGCAGGATAATGAGGCCGGGGGATACTTCGATGCGCTGGGCGACTATGGCGTTCGTCAGGGTCTTGATCATGGCAGGTCGGGTTGGATACACCCTACTAGAGGGATTGATGCGCCAACCGATTCAGAGTCTTTACCTATGGCCCTAAAAGCCCCTGTTGGCCCTCCCCGAAGGCCCTGAAAACTTCTTAGGAAGCTCAGTCACAGTGCGCAGGCAGGCATCGAAAGCCCCACCGTCACAAGCTTGGACGATCGCGGGGAAAGCGCATGTTGCGCCCGGCCATTTGGCCAGCCGTTCAGGTGAGCGACACTCAACCCCACCAGCCCCTCGGGACTGGTGGGGTTTCTGTGTGCCTGGCCCCGCGGGGACTCGGCTAGCCCTTCTTGAAGCCCGTGAAGAGCCCCAGCGTCGCGAAGCCGGCCGAGGGCAGGCTGCCGGCGATGAACTCCTTGAAGCTCACGAAGTCGGCCTTGGCGTGCGCCATGAGGGTGTCGAACCAGCCCTCCATGGCCGTCCAGTCAGGCTCGATCACACCTAGCTTGGCCAGGCCGAAGAGCGCTAGTCCCAGCAGCCCGATGAAGATCGCCGAGATCTTGAAGAAGGTGCGCAGGGCGTAGCCCATGCAGAAGGCCAAGAAGAAGCTGAAACCTCCCTTCACGAAGAAGGGCGACCAGGTGCTGGCCGAGGTGACGGACTCTTCTTCAGGCTCGGGAGCCGACGCATCCTCCGACTCGCCGCCCCAGGTACCGCCACTGCTCACCAAGCTCGAGGACTTGAGCATGTCCTCACCGCCCGCCGGCATGGACATGGAAGCCACGTCGGCCTGGCTGTCCGCGGGTTCTTCAGCTACCGACCCCAGAGCGAAGCCCACGCCAATGAAAGCCACCGCCATGAGCAGCAAGGCCTTCTGCCAGCCCGCGAGGGCAAGCTTGCTGGCCTCAACGGATTCCTCAGCTTCAACTTCGTGATCAGACATGGTTTCCTAGAGCTCCTTCACGGCAGACAGCAGGTTCGTGACCATGGCCTTGCCATCCCCGAAGAGCATCATGGTGCTGGGCTCGTAGAAGAGGTCGTTGTCGACCCCCGCATAGCCCGGAGAGAGCGAGCGCTTGACGATCATGACCGTGCGCGCCTTGTCCACGTCCAGGATCGGCATGCCTCCCAAGGGCCCGCCAGGATCGGTCTTGGCGGCCGGGTTGACCGTGTCGTTCGCACCCACCACCAGGGCCACATCGCACTCCGAGAAGGAGGCATTGATGGCGTCCAGGTCGTAGAGCTGCTCGTAGGGCACGTTGGCCTCGGCCAGCAGCACGTTCATGTGGCCGGGCATACGCCCCGCCACCGGGTGGATACCGAAGCGCACCTCGGTGCCGCGCCGCTCGAGCTCTTCCGTGAGCTCGCGCACCGCGTGCTGGGACTGGGAGACCGCCATGCCGTAACCCGGCACGATGATCACCAGACGCGCCCCGTCGAAGGCCATGGCGGCCTCCTCGGCATCGTAGCCACGGGCGCTGCGCTTCTCGCCGGTTCCCGACGCAGCCGCCGCACCGAAGGACTTGAACATCACGTCCAAGAACTTGCGGTTCATGGCCTTGCACATGATCGCGGTCAGGATCAAACCCGCGGCGCCAACCAAGGCACCCGAGATGATCAGCGCATCATTGTTCACCACGAAGCCCGTGGCCGAAGCCGCCAAGCCCGAGAGCGAGTTCAGGAAGGAGATCACCACGGGCATGTCCGCGCCGCCGATGGGCCAGACGAAGACCAAGCCCAGGAGGCAGGTCACCACGATCATCCCCACCAGCAGCGGGATGGAGGACGGCGTAGCGAAGAGCAGCGCGGCCAAGGCCAGAGCAGCAAGCAGCAGCAGCGCCTTGATGAAGTTCACGCCGCCGAAGGGCGGGCCGCCCTTGATGGTGCCGTTGAGCTTGAGCATGGCGACCAAGCTGCCCGTGAGCGTGAGCCAGCCGATGATCGAACTAGCAGCAGCGCCAAACAGGAATACGTTGCGCCCGAGCAGTGCCTCTGCGCTGCCCATCTCGCCGGAGTAGCTAACGCCCATGCGGACCAGCTCGGCGCTGGCCACGAGAGCCGAAGCCGCGCCGCCGAAGCCATTGAGCAAGGCAACCATCTCCGGCATGCCGGTCATGGCCACACGCTTGGCCATTACAGCGCCAATGATGCTGCCGACCGCCAAGCCGCTGATGATCAGAGCGGTTCCGTGGAAGCCTTCCACGGCCCCCATCTTCACCAAGCAGGCGACCACAGCCACGAGCATGCCGAGCGCGCCGATCGCATTACCCCGGGGCGCCGTACGCGGCGACCCGAGCTTCTTCAAACCGACGATGAAAAGTACAGCGGCCAGGACAAAGCCCAGGTCCGCGATAGCGGGAGTCCAATCCATGACCTAGCTCCCCTTCTTCTTCGACTTAAACATCTCGAGCATGCGCCCGGTGACCATAAAGCCACCGACCACATTGACGGTCGCCAGCACCAGCGCCAGGAACCCGAGGATTCCCGCCGAGACGTTACGACCGCCTTCCAGCTCCAGGTTGACGGCCATCAGGGCGCCCACCACGGTGATGCCGGAAATGGCGTTGGCGCCACTCATTAGCGGAGTGTGCAGGGTCGGCGGAACCTTCGAGATCAGCTCGAAGCCCAGGAAGATAGCGAGCACGAGCACGGTGATCGATCCGATCAGCGCCCCGGCAGTAAGAGAGATCAAGCGAGTGCCTTTTGGATCCGGTCGTTGGTGACTTTGCCTTCGTGGCAAACCAGAGGGGCAGCGAGGACTTCGTTCTCGAGATCGAGCGCGACGTTGCCTTCCTCGAGCAGCTCCCCGAGGAAAGAGACCAGGTTGTTCGAGTAGAGCAGGCTGGTGGTGCCGGCCACTGTGGCCGGAATGTTGACGGGGCCCATCAGGGTCACGCCGTGCTTGACCACCGTTTCGCCTTTCTCCGTGAGCGCGCAGTTGCCACCGCTCTCCGCAGCCATGTCGACGATCACGCTGCCGGGCTTCATGCCCTCGACCACCTCGGCCGGGATCAAGAGCGGCGCGCGCCGTCCAGGTACGTTGGCGGTAGTGATGACAGCATCCGCGTTCTGAATCACCTCCGCCATGAGCTTCGCCTGCAAGGTCTTCTGCTCGTCGGTCAGTTCCTTCGCGTAACCACCCGCGTCCTGCGCATCGCCGATGCCCAGGTCGAATTCGATGAAGCGCCCGCCGCAGCTCTCGACCTGCTCCTTGGTATCGGAACGAATGTCGTAAGCCTCCACCACCGCGCCCAGTCGGCGCGCGGTCGCGATCGCTTGCAAGCCAGCAACACCAGCGCCGAGCACAAAGACCTTGGCCGGTCGCACCGTACCCGCAGCCGTCATCATCAGCGGCATCAGCTTCGGCAATTGGTTCGCAGCCATGAGCACCGCCTTGTAGCCCGCCACGTTCGCCATGGACGAGAGCACATCCATGGACTGGGCGCGACTGATGCGCGGCATGAACTCGAGCGCAAAAGCGGTCACGCCGGCCTTGGCTAGCTCCGCAATGCGCTTAGGTTTGGAAAGCGGCTCGGGCATGCACACCAGCACCTGGCCGGAGCTCAGCTCGCTCGTCGCGGGTACGCCAACCGACAGCACCAGCTCAGCACCCAGGGCCTCCGAGCGGTCCACCAGCTTGGCACCCTTGCCCTCGTAGGCTGCGTCGGGAAAGCCACTGGCCAATCCCGCTCCACGCTCTACCAGGACTTCGAGGCCCGCTCGGGCCAACTTCGGAACAGTCTCGGGGACAGCCGCCACTCGGGTCTCGCCGGGCTCGGCTTCCTTCGGAATTCCTACACGCATAAGGGCTCGGTCTCAGCGGACCAGGGACGCAAGGGGTGATCCAGGAGCTGGATCGGGGCTACAAAAGTACACACCGGGGCCAATACTGGAAGCGGGTTGCGCCGGCAGTTTTCCCCAGCGCCCCTAAGTGCCATGAACGGCCCTGCGTACTAGCTCGTAATCCCCGCCACCAGGCGCTGCAGGCCAGCTTCCATGTTCTCCATATCCGGCCCAAAGGAGAAGCGCAGCCATTCGCCATAGGCGGCCGGTCCCGTCCGTACTCCACCGGGGTTCACGTCGAAAGCCTCCCCTGGCACGGTAATTACGCGCTGCTCCAGAGCGGCCCGGAAGAAGCCCTGGGAGGTGTTCCAGGGCGCCGGCAGAGCGCTCACATTGCCCCAGCAGTAAAAGGTGCTGTCCGGAGTAGCCGCGAAGCGTACGCCCAGGCTAGAAAGCACCTCGATCATGCGATTGCGCTTGGCGCAGAAGACCTCTCGCACAGCATTCGTCTCCGCATCCGCCCGCGCGGGCTGCAGTGCCTCGCAAGCCGCCCGCTGTGAAGGCCGCGAAGGGCCCCCATCGATCGAGCTCGCCGTGCGCGCAATGGCCTCGACCATCGCCTGCGGACCGAGCACCCAACCGACGCGCCAGCCGGGATAGCGGTGGTTCTTGGTCAAGCCATCCACGATCAGCACCGGGTCGCGATCCGGATCTTCCACGTAGGCCGCCCCGCTCACCGGCCCCGCGCCGGGCGTCGCCACACCGTCGGCATCCAGGTCGTAGATGAAGTGGCTGTAGAACTCATCCAGGATCAAGGTCGTGCCCGGATCCCTCGCCAGCGCCACCAGCTGATCCAACTCCTCACCGCGCAGAGACACGCCCGTCGGGTTCGTGGGATTCGACAAGAGGAAAGCCTCTAGCTGCTCCTCGCGAATCGCCGTGCGCAGGCTATCCAGATCCAGGCGGAAACCGCGCTCTTCGCTGCAAGCCACGGGCACCGGGCGGATGCGCCCCAGGTGTATGTTGAACATGTCCTCGTAGGCCGTGTAGTCCGGCAGCTGATAGCCCACCGCCACCGCGTCCAAAGCCGCCATGATGCGCGTCAACGCCAAACGCCCGCCGCTGGCAATCGCCACATGCTGCGGCCCATAGGGCTTCTTGCCCTGGCGATAGCGCCGGTTGTAGTCGTCCGCGATGCTCTGCCGCAGCTCAGGCAGACCCTCCAGCGGACCATAAGCATGGTCCCCCGGATCGAGCTCCACCGTCTTGATGCGCTCCGGCGCACCCTCCATCTCGCCCGGGTCAGGCTGTCCCTGACCCAGGTTCGACCAGCTGGAATCGCCCATGCTCCAACCGACCTTGCCGGCTTCGGCAAGGACCTGGATGACCCCCATGTAAGGGACTTGACGCAAGGCACCCAATGAAGAGGGACTGGAGGAGTCGGCAGCCGGAGTCGAGGATGCGGTCATAGAAGAGCTCGGCAAAAGGAATGCGGGGAAGGCATCTGTACCCAATCCAAGGTTTGGACGCGAACTTTGATGGATCGACCCGACTACAGCTGCAGCTTGGCAACCACCGGATAGTGATCCGAGGGCATGCGTCCCTCGAACTCGCGGCGATCGATGGAAGCCGCTTGCACGGTCCACTCCTTACTGCACAGCACGTAGTCGATCTTCGCTCCGTCGCGCTTGCCCGCAAAACCATTGAAGGTCCCGGCCGGGCTCGACTTGGGGTGCGCGACTCGAAAACTATCCACCAATAGCTCGCCCTTCAGGGCCGACAAGGGCTTGCTCGCCTCGCCCTGGTTCAAGTCCCCGGTCACGATCACCGGTAGGCCCTCAAAATCCGCCAGCCGCGCATGCATCAATTCCGCGCTGCGCAGGCGTGCGACTTTGCCCCTGTGATCGAAGTGCGCGTTCATGACCAGAAACTCGCGCAGGCTCCCATGCTCGCGCAGCACCGCCCAAGTGCAAATGCGTGGAAGTGCCGCATCCCAGCCTTTCGAGGCCACTTGCTCCGGTTTCTCGCTGAGCCAGAAGGTGCCCGAGCGCCGAACTTCTAGACGCTTCGTCTCGATCAAGAGGCACGAGTACTCGCCCTTCTCACCGCCGTCGCGCCCCACGCCCACCAGGGTGTAGCCGGGCAAGGCTGCGGTCAGATACTCGAGCTGAAAGTGGTAGGCCTCCTGCAAGCCGACCAGCTGCGGCTCGTGGGCGCGAATGGTCGCGAGCACATCCTGCTTGCGCTTGTCCCAGTGATTGACGCCGTCCTTCGCAAGCCCGTTGCGAATATTGAAGGACATCACGGTCAGCGCCTTGGGCGGCTGCACGGAAACCGGCGGGCCCAGGGGCTTTGGATCTTGGGCGCTTAGGACGCCGCCGAGCAGCGTCGTGAACAAACACAGGGATAGGAATCGCATGGTGGGCACTCGCTCAGCTACTGAAGAGGTGATCGGATTCTTCGGACCAGACCGCATAGCGGTAGAGCGGCGCCAGACGCAGCAGCTCCTCCTGCAGCATAGCCGGCACCTCCGGCCCCATGGCCGCCTCCCGCGCTGCGGCCACCTCAGGCACGGGGAAGCGCCGATCCACTACAAAATGGTGCTCGCCCGGCACCCAGTGCGAGAGGAAGTCGGCCAGGCTGTCCGTGGTCAGCTGGCCGCAGATCCACTCGCCCTTCCAGTCGTGCAAGCGCAGCTGGAAGCCATCGAGCTGGTTCAGGATCGCCAGCAGCTCGCCCTGCCCATCCTTGCCCACCCGGTTGGCCAGGTTGCGCCCGTCGTACCAGGCGTCCGCGTGAATGCGCAGGCCCACCTCCAAGCGGTCCGGCTCGAGGGCGATGCACAGATAGGCATTGCGGTAGGCGTTGTCCAAGTCCTTGGCCAGATCGCGCCCAAGCACCTTGCGCAGGCGCGTTTTCTCAGCCTTGGGCCGCACCAGGTAGGCCCACAGGCGCTTGACGCTATTGCCGTTGAAGGCGTGCGGGTTGTGAATACTCGTGCGCACATCCAGAGCCAGATCGCCCTCCTTCTTGGAGCGTGCCGCAGCCGCCTTGGCCCAGGCCAGCAGCTTGCGCCGGGCCTTCAGGCGCTGAGCGTTGTATTCCGGGTCCCGGGCCCTGCGTCCGGCTAGGGCTTCAAAATCCCAGGGCTCGAGGGTCGCGTCGGCGAGAGGTTTGGGTTCGGCTTGGGACACTTAGGTGGGGGCTGGTCGCCCCTGGCGGGGTCATGGGGAGGCTCGATCGACGCAAACTAACTCTGCGTTGGGAGGAATTGCGCCCAAAGCCGATAAGATCTTGCGCCCCCCGCTCTGCGTGGGGGCTCGGGCATCGCTGCCCCCAAATATTGCATGGACCTGGCACACTTCCAATTCGATCCGGAGAAGGATCGTCTCGGCGAAGGACCTCTCAGTGAGGTCTACAAAGCCGTCGACACCACCCTCGGACGCACCGTCGCTCTGAAGGTGCTGCGTGCCCATGCGGAGATCGACCCGGCAGCCGACCTGCGCTTCCACCGTGAGGCCAAGCACACCTCCGCGCTCGAGCACCCGAACATCGCCACGATCTACGAGTACGGCCAAGCTGGAGGCACCTCGTTCATCGCCATGGAGTACATCCAGGGTCGCACCCTGGACAAGGTCATCAAGGGCCAGCTGCTCGGCTACGAAGAGTGCCTGCGCATCTCCCTGCAGCTGACCGAGGCCCTGGCCGTCGTCCACGGTCACCACCTGATCCACCGCGACCTGAAACCGGCCAACATCCTGCTGCAGGACGACGGCACGCTCAAGCTGCTCGACTTCGGCATCGCGCGCGCACGCGACGAGGCCGGCATCACCCAGCATGGCATGCTCGTCGGGACGGTGCTGTACATGTCGCCCGAGCAAGTGCGCGGCGATGACCTGGATCTGCGCTCGGACATCTTCTCCCTGGGCGCGGTCCTGTACCACGTAATGACGGGCCAGCTGCCCTTCCCCGGCGAGAGCTTCCCGGAGGTCTGCATGGCCATCTTGGACGGCAAGCCCCGACACCGTCCTAGCCAGGTGCGCAAGGGCTTCCCCAAGGCCCTCGAGGACTTCCTTACCACCTGCCTGCAGGCCCTGCCAGAGAACCGCTACTCGGACGCGCGCGTGGCCCACGGCGAGCTCAAGGTGCTGGCCGAGAAGCTGCACTCCAAGCCCAGAAGCAGCAGCCTCAAGGGCACCCTCGTACTGCCCGAACTCAGCTGCGGCGGCCCCTTCCCGGAGAGCTGCCACGTAATGGCCGGCGCCGTGCGCAAGGACTTGGCCGGCGAGCTAGCGCGCAATAAGGGACTCACCGTCATCCTCAAGGATCGCGACGAGATCAAGCCCGATGAACACCTGGACTACCTGCTGCAGGCCAGCCTCGAAGTGACCGGCCACGCAGGCCGCTTGTCCGTGGAGCTTGGCTTCTATCGTGACGGCAAAATCGAGCGCACCACCCAGGACACGGTGGATGCCGAAGACCCTGACGAGTGGACCCTCCAAGCGGAGCTAGTGCGCGGCGCCATGCGCAAGATCCGCCAGCGCCTGACCGAAGTCGCCATCCAGCCCGACACCGGTAGCCGCCAAGTAGAGCAAGCCAAAGCCCTTTGCGAGCGCGCGCGCACCATCCTGCGCAAGGGCACCACCAAGCAACTGCTCTCCGGTACGCACCTCTTCCGCACGGCCCTCGACGAGGATCGCTACTGCGCCGAGGCCTACGCCGGCCTGGCCGAAGCCATGGTGCGCAAGTACCTCAACTGGGATGGCGACACGGCCTTCCTGGACGAGTCGCGCGAGCACTCCGCGCGTGCCCTAGCCATCGACCCCGGCTGTGCCAAGGCGCACACATCCTTGGGCTTCGCCTACCACCTCTCCGGTCACACCGAAGACGCCATGCGCGAATATCGTCTGGCGATTCAAATCGACAAGGACGACTGGTTCGCGCACCGCTTGCTAGGCGCCTCCCTCGCGCGCAGCGGCAACTTCAAGCACGCATCCCCCATGCTGCAGCGCTCCATCGGCCTGCGGCCCTCGAACATCGCGGCCTACGATCACCTCTACTCGGTGCTGCAGCGTCTGGACCGCTACGAGGAAGCCCTTGAGGTCGCCGACCGCGGCGTGGGCGAAGCCCACAAGCACCTGGCCAAGGTTCCCGACGACGTGGACGCGCGCCTGCACATGGCTCTGATCTACGCACGCCTTGGCAATGAAGCCCAAGCCCGCGACGCCGTGGATATGGCCACAAAGCGCGCGCCCAAAGACGGCGCCACCGCCTTCCACGCGGCCGAAGTCTTCGCCCTGCTCGGCGAACCCTCGGAAGCCATGGAGTACCTGCAACTAGCGGCCGACCGCGGCTACTACCTAAAGAGCGAGCTCGTGCGCAACACCGACCTCGACCTCCTACGCGGCCTGCCCGAGTTCCAGAACCTGATCTAGCCGGCACCGTGCCGGGAACAAGACCACCACCTGTGTCCAGTGGTGGTACGGTGCCACCACTCATAGGGCACCAAGTGGTGGTCTTGTTCCTGGCACAGTACCGCCGTCAAGCCCCCACTATGGATCGCCCCCTCATCGTTCTCGACACGGAAACCGCCACCCTCGGCAGCCCGCCGCACCTGCTTGAGCTCGGCGCCGTGCGCGTCATCGACGGCGAGATCGAGGACACCTTCGAGTCCCTGGTCTGCCCCGCCGTCCCGATCGACCCCGGCGCGCAGATGATCCACGGCATCACCGAGGAAGACGTGCGCAACGAGCGCTGGGCCAACCAGGTGCTCGAGGAGTTCACCGAATGGGCCGGCGAGGACTGGTTCGCCGCCCACAACGCCGGTTTCGATGCCCGCGTGCTGGGCTTCGAGTACCACCGTGCCGGCCTCACGCCGCCCCCGGGCTTCTTCATCGACTCCCTGGATATGGCCAAGCAGCACATCCCCGAGTCCCCGGACCACAAGCTCGAGACCCTCTGCCAGGTGCTCGACCTGGAAGAAGGCGAGCACCACCGTGCTCTGGCGGACGCCGTCTGGTGCTGGAAGGTGGTCGAGGAGTGCCTGGAGCGCGCCGGAGGCCTCGATCAGGCCAAACTGACCGACCATCTGGCCGGCCGTGGCCGCCCCATGACCGTCGCCAGCCGCGGCCCCAGCGAGCCGCGCCTCAGCCAACGCCTACGCCCATTGCAACGCGCCGCCGGCGAGGGCGCCCTCGTAACCCTGCTCTACGGCGACGGCAGCGGCTCCCCCGTGCCCCTCAAAGTGCTCCCCAAGCTGCTTTACGACCACAAGGGCGTGGGCTACCTCGAGGGCGAATGCCAGCGCAGCGGCCTGCTCAAGACCTACCGGCTCGATCGCGTACGGAAGGTCAAGTAGGAGCCTGCTACGGGGGGCTAGACCCCAATCTGAGAGCGCCCCAACTTCCCTTGCCAGGGTTTTGGTCAAGAAGTGTCGATGAAGTCGGCCTAGGACCGGCCTCCGCGGCTATCCAACAGCCCTACACCCACGTAGACTCTTCCGCTCGATTTCCGGAAAGCCCCTACCCTGCGCCATGTCTCCCGCCCCGATTCGTAACATCGCGATCGTCGCCCACGTCGACCACGGCAAGACCACTCTTGTCGACTCCATGTTCCGCTTTGCTGGCACGTTCCGTGCCAATCAGCAAGTGCAGGAACGCGCCCTCGATTCCAACGACCAAGAGCGCGAGCGAGGTATCACGATCCTGGCTAAAAACACGGCCATCACGTGGGAAGGCAACCGCATCAACATCGTGGACACCCCTGGACACGCCGACTTCGGCGGCCAGGTGGAACGCACCTTGGCCATGGCCGACGCGGTGCTGCTGCTGGTCGACGCCTACGAGGGCCCGATGCCGCAGACGCGCTTCGTGCTGCGCAAAGCATTCGAGCGCGGACTCAAGGCGCTCGTGATGGTCAACAAGATCGACCGCCCCGACGCACGCCCCGAGGAAGTCCTCAACGAAGTCTTCGACCTCTTCGTCGAGCTCGGCGCCAACGACGACAACCTGGACTTCCCGGTGATCTACGGCTCCGGTCGCGATGGCTACGCCATGGACGATCCCAAGGCCGAGTCCGACGACTTGCTGCCGTTGTTCAAGATGATCATCCGCGAGGTGCCGACCCCCGTAGTCGACCTGGAAGCCCCCACCCGCTTCCAGGCAGCGACCCTGGACCACGATGACTACCTCGGCCGCATCGCCGTAGGTCGCGTCAACCGCGGCATCCTGCGCGTGGGCGAGCGCTACGCCGTGTGTCACCCGGACAAGGCCAAGGGCCCGAACCTGCCGATCAAGAAGCTCTTCCGCTACGAAGGCCTTGAGCGCATCCCCGCCGAGGAAGTCCTCGCCGGCGACATCGCCATCGTGACCGGCATCGAGGAGCTCGGCATCGGCGACAGCCTGTGCCACACCGAGCACATCGAGCCGATGCCTTCCATCGAGCTCGACGAGCCGACCATCTCCATGGTCTTCCGCGCCAACTCCTCGCCCTTCGCTGGCCAGGAAGGCACCTTCGTCACCGGCCGCCAGGTGCTCACGCGCCTGGAGCGCGCCGCCCAGCGTGACGTGGCTCTGCTACTGGGCGACGGCGCCTCGGGCGACTCCGTCGAGGTCAAAGGCCGCGGTGTCATGCACCTCTCGGTGCTGATGGAAGCCATGCGCCGCGAAGGCTATGAGTTCGCCGTGGGCAAGCCCCACGTGATCCTCAAGGACGTTGACGGCGTGCGCTGCGAGCCCTTCGAGCGCGCCACCGTCGAGGTGCCCACAGAGCACGCCGGCCGCATCATCGAGTACCTCGGTCGCCGACGCGGCGAGATGCTCCACATGGATGCCCACGGCGAGCAGACCCGCCTCGAGTTCAAGATCCCGGCCCGCGGCCTGATCGGCGCGCGTACGTCGCTGCTGACCCTCTCCCAGGGCGAAGCGATCCTCAGCCACGTCTTCGACAGCTGGGGCAAGGACGGCGGAGTCATCCCGCGTCGCACCAACGGCGTGCTGGTGGCCGACCGCACCGGCGACGTGATCCCCTACGCCCTCGACGGCCTCCAGGATCGCGGCACCTTCTTCGTCAACCCCGGCGAGCCTGTCTACGAAGGCATGGTCGTGGGCGAGAACAACAAGGACGTCGATCTGCCTCTGAACGTCTGCCGCACCAAGAAGCTCACCAACATGCGTGCTTCCGGTCGCGACGAAAACTCCAAGATCGCCCCCGCGCGCGTGCTCTCCCTCGAGGAGAGCCTCGAGTACATCGAGGAAGACGAGCTGCTGGAGATCACCCCCAAGAGCCTGCGCATCCGCAAGGCAGTGCTCAACGAGAACGAGCGCCGCAAGGCCGACAAGAAGCGCACCGCTCCCGTCTAGGCGGTACTGCGTCACTGACA
>JBLIOL010000126.1:0-13867 GCA_047639615.1 Planctomycetota bacterium
CAACTTCGCGAGGCACGCGCCCTACTCCGCGATGCTGCGTTGCACCAAACCCAGGGTAGCTACGGTTACGAGGGTCTTGGCGCGCCTTGCCTCGCGAAAAATGGCACATGCCTCGCAAATTCGGCTATGCGCGACACGCTCTTAGTGGGGGTTGCCATCGGCCGGTTTATTGGGGAGCCGTTAGACTTGGTCATGGGCTTGGCTAGTTTCCCCGCTCGACTTTGTATCGGACTGCTCACCTGCGCGCTTGTCAGTGCCCAGGGGCCGGGCCCGATGAACATTCTGGTGATCACCCTGGACGACGTGGGGATCGATCGGTTTCCAGGCTACGGCGTGCATCCAGTCGAGCCGCGTATGCCCACGATGGAACGCCTGATGGCGGGTGGGCTAACTTTCGAGCGCGTCTGGGCAATGCCCTCGTGTAGTCCCTCGCGTGCGAGCCTGTTGACGGGGCGCTTTCCCGCCCGTCATGGGGTCTACAAGCAGATAGCTCCCGGGGATCCCAACCAACCTCACTTGGATCCAGCGGAGCGCACCCTGCCGCGAGTGTTGCAAGGCTATCGCAGTGCTGTTGTCGGTAAGTGGCACTTGCGCGCGGCGGGTAATCCGACCACGCATCCCCAGGACTGTGGCTTTGGCCATCACCTGGGATCCATGTTCAATATCAGCGCGGTTACTGGTTACTGGAACTGGCGCAAGTGGATCGATGGCACCTCGGTGACGGAACCCGGCTACGCCACCAGCGTGACCGTAGATGACACCCTGCGTCAGGTGCAGCACCTACCGGATCCGTGGTTCATCTACATGAACTTCAACGCGGCCCATAGCCCCTTTCACACGCCCCCTGCAAATCTCCATACCCAGGGGCAGCCCAGCACAGATCGTGAGCGCTATCGCGCCATGCTCGAGGCTATGGACACGGAGATTGGTCGTCTGTTGGAGGGGCTCGATCTGGACAACCTGTTGCTCATCATCATTGGGGACAACGGCACACCGCAGAGCATCGTGGACGGGCCCTGGAGCTCCTTCCATGGCAAGGGATCCCTGTTTGAAGGTGGCGTGCGGGTGCCGTTGATCGTGCATGGGCCGGGCGTCACCCAGGGCAGGTCTTTGGCCTTGGTCTGTATCACGGACATTCACGCCACGCTGGCGGAGCTGACGGGGGGCTTCTCGGGCGCGGAGGATTCGGTCAGTTTCGCTGACGTGCTCATCGATCCAGATAGTCTCGGCCAACGCAGGTACCTCTTCGCCGAGCGGGGCAAGGATGGCGTAACCCCGGGCGGCCGTCTGCGGGCTATCTCGGACGGGCGTTGGAAGCTCATGGACACTGGACCGCTGGTTCGTTTCTACGATCTGCAAGGGGACATCGCGGAGAACCACAACCTGCGGACTCCGAACGGTCCCCTCGACCCAGAGGCGCGTGCGGCCTACGTGCGGCTTCGCGAAGCGCTTGTGGGCTTTCCCTAGGGCCTCGCTGTGGTGGGCTATGGCTATCGCCGAGCGGTCGTACCGTCTCCTGGCCGGATCAGGGGCAGAAGAGGGCCTGGAGGCCATTGCTGAAGTTGAAGCCTGTTCCGCCGGGACCGCTCGGGTCGCGGTACCAGTACTGGAAGTAATAGGTGCTGCCGGAGGTGATCAGCCCGTTGCCGCCGCTGGCGGGCGGGGCAGTGAAGTCCACGTTGCGCAGGGCGGAGCCTGTGGCGTCGGTCATGCCCGGGGGCAGCAAGCGGTGGAAGCCGATCGCGCTGGCACCAATGCAGAGGAAGCCGTCTCCAAGGGGTGTCTGTGTGGGAGCGCCGCCGTAGAAGAAGAAACCAAACTGGTTGGCGGTCGCATCTGCGACGGCCAAGTTGAAGTTGTTGAGCCCGATCCCGAGGTCGCCGGTGAAGCCGATTTGAGCACCGCTGGTGGCATTGGAGTTGGGAGCGGCGGTGCAGTAGCTACTTGCACCACAGTCCTCGGTGATGCGCAATACCTGACCGCCGGCGGCGGAGAAGGCCACGATGTACAGCTCCCCAGCCCCGTCCTCGCCGAAGGATGTGATGTTGCCGATATTGCCACCGGCGGAGGGCTGCAGGTCGTCCGTGCGCTTCATGAAGTTGGTCAGCGTGCTCCCGTCGTACTCGAAGCTGAATACATTGCGCGAGCAGTAGTCACCGTAGAAGTAGGTGCCCGCCAGCCAGGGGATCATGGACCCGCGGTAGACGTAGCCGCCGGTGATGGAGCATTTGCCGAAGCTGTGGTTGAACTCCTGAATCGGATCGGTGAGGGCGATGTCGTTGCAGGTGCAGCCGGAGAGCCCGGTGCATGCGGTGCCTTCCATGCAGCGCCAACCATAGTTCTCGCCGCCTGTGCTGGAGGCGGGTTGGAAGTTGACCTCTTCCTTGGATAGTTGGCCCACATCACCGATGTACATGTCACCGGTTTGGCGATCGAAGCTGAAGCGCCACGGGTTGCGCAGGCCGATGGCCCAGATCTCGTTGAGGGTGGCCGGGTCGTTGACGAAAGGATTGTCGAGCGGGATGAATGGCACCGCCAAGTCGATGTCCAAACGCAGCATCTTGCCGAGCTGATTGCTGGGGTCTTGGGCGCGATTGCCAGGGTCGTTGCCAGAGCCACCATCGCCTAGCCCGAAGTAGAGCTTGCCATCAGGTCCGAACTGGAGGCAGCCGCCGTTGTGGTTGCTGAAGGGCTGGGCGGCATCGTAGATGGCCTGGACGGGGGCCGGGTTCGCGATGTTCGGGTCTGAAGCCGAGACGGCGTATTCCACAACGCGCGTGTGACCGGCGCTGTTCGTGTAGTTCACGAAGAAGCGGCCGTTTTGGTCGTAGTCCGGGTGGAAGGCTAAGCCCAGGAGGCCGCGCTCGCCGCCGCTGAGCACGATTGACGAGATGTCGAGGAAGGGCGTCGGCAAGGTGCTTGGCGTCGTGCGCGGATCCTGAACGATGCGGATACGCCCCGCTTGCTCAACCACAAAGAGGCGCTCCATGTCGCCGCTGGGTGAACCGGCGAAGATGGGCGCAACGAACTGCCCGATCAGTTCGGTGTCGAGGGATTGAGCACTGGCCGAGACCGCGCTGAGCATGAGCGAGGTCAGGGCTGCAAGGAGTGTTGTCGCGATGCGCATGGGGGAGCTTGGTGGGACGCGGTGCAGGGGAGGCCACGCCGTGGGGCGGCTTGCGGGTGGTCGGCCGGGGAAGAGCTAGGAGCGTGTCGCGCATAGCCGAGCTTGCGAGGCATGTGCCATTTTTCGCGAGGCAAGGCGCGCCAAGACCCTCGTAACCGTAGCTACCCTGGGTTTGGTGCAACGCAGCATCGCAGATTAGGGCGCGTGGCTCGCGAAGTTGGCTAAGTGCGACACGAGCCTAGGATACTAGACCGCCCACTAGGCTACACAACAAGACGGAGCCCCCCTCGACTTGGGTCGAGGGGGGCTCCGGTGAATCAGCAGGGGAGAAGCTCCCCTGGGATCAAGGGCAGAAGAGGGCCTGGAGGCCGTTGCTGAAGTTGAAGCCCGTGCCGCCGGGGCCGTTGGGATCACGGAACCAGTACTGGAAGTAGTAGGTGCTACCAGCGGAGATCTGACCGCTGCCACCGTTGGCGGGCGGTGCGGTGAAGTCCACCGGGCGCACAGCAGTGCCCAGGAAGTCTGTCATGCCCGGGGGCAGGAGACGGTGGAAGCCGATGGGGCTGGTGCCGATGCAGAAGAAGCCATCACCGAGAGGGGTCTGGGTGGGGGCGCCGCCGTAGAAGAAGAATCCGAACTGGTTGGCGGTAGCTCCGCCAACGGTCAGATTGAAGTTGTTGAGGCCGATTCCGAGGTCGCCGGAGAAGCCGATCTGCGCGCCGCTCGGGGAGTTGGAGTTGGGTGCGGAGGTGCAGTAGGTGCTGGCGTCGCAGTCTTCGGTGATGCGCCAGATGCGTCCACCCGTGAGGGTGACGATGTACATCTCGCCGGCGCCATCTTCCGCAAAGGCGGAGATGTTACCGATGCTGCCACCCGCGGAGGGCTGCAGGTCAGCGGTGCGGTTCATGAAGTTCGTCAGCGTGCTGCCGTCGTACTCGAAGCTGAACAGGTCGCGGGAGCAGTAGTCTCCGTAGAAGTAGGTGCCTTGCAGGCCGGGGATCAGGGAGCCGCGGTAGACGTAGCCGCCGGTGATCGAGCACTTACCACCGCTGTGGTTGTACTCACGGATCGGATCGGTGAGAGCAATGTCGTTGCAAGTGCAGCCGGAGAGCCCAGTGCAGTTGGTGCCTTCCATGCAGCGCCAACCGTAGTTCTCGCCGCCGGTGCTGGACGCGGGCTGGAAGCTGATCTCTTCCTTGGAGCCTTGGCCCACATCGCCGATGTACATGTCACCGGTCAAGCGGTCGAAGCTGAAGCGCCAGGGGTTGCGCAGGCCGATGGCCCAGATCTCGTCCAAGGTGGAGGAGACGCCCACGAAGGGGTTGTCGATCGGAATGAAGGGTGCGGCCAGGTCGATGTCCAAACGCATCATCTTGCCCATCTTCTCGGAGACGTTCTGGGCGCGGTTACCCGGGTCGTTGGCGGAGCCACCATCACCGAAGCCGATGTACAGCTTGCCGTCGGGGCCGAACTGGATGCAGCCACCGTTGTGGTTGCTGAAGGGCTGACCCGCCATGTAGATCGTCTGCACAGCCGTGGGGTTGGCGACGTTCGGATCCGTTGCGGACACGGCGTACTCGATGACGCGGGTGTTGCCGGAGTTGTTCGTGTAGTTGACGAAGAAGCGACCGTTCAGGTCGTAGTCCGGGTGGAAGGCCAGACCCAGCAGGCCGCGCTCGCCGCAGCAGCCGACGATGCCGGCGATGTCGAGGAAGGGTGTGGGGAGCGTCGTGGGCGTCGTACGCGGGTTCTCGACGATACGGATTCGACCAGCCTGCTCGACCACGAAGAGGCGGTCCATGTCTCCTACGGGGGATACCGCGAAAACAGGGCTGGTGAACTGACCGATCAGTTCGGTGTCGAGAGACTGAGCGCTAGCAGGGGCTGAGCTGACCATGAGCGTGGTCAAGGCCGCGGCGAGGGTTGTCGCGATGCGCATGGGAAAGTTTGGTTTGGACTCGATGCAGGAGAGAGACGCCCGGGGGCGCGGAAGACACCGGACAAGCCGGTAGGCTCGTAGGATACCCGGCCTGGACGGTAGAGTTGCACCGTCTCTGTTTAGGTGATCGAGAAGACCCAATGTTTGCGTTCCTACTAGCACCCCCTCCAAGCGCGCCCATTCTGCCCCTCGGCCAGGCCCGATCTGCACGCAGGTGGTGCTTGCTGGCCCTTCTGCTCGGGCTTGGGGCCTGCGGACAGCCTGCTAGGGTGCAGCACTATCCCGATTCAGGACAGATCGCCATGCAGTCGTCTTGGGAGAACGGGCACCTGCACGGCCCCTACGCACGCTTCTTCGCGGGCGGCGCAGCCGAGCAGAGCGGAGCCTGGTGGCACGGAATGCGACATGGGGTTTGGATCTACGGTGACGCCGAGGGTCGTACTCTGAGTGAGGAAAGCTGGGACCAAGGCGTACGCGTGGGGCACTGGCGTCAGTTCTATCCCGACGGCCAAGTCTCCTATGAGGGCGACTATGAGCTAGGTGACAAGCACGGCGCGTGGACGCGCTTTGGTCCGGACGGTCAACCTGCCGAAGTTCAAGGCTGGGAGCGCGGCACGCGTCTGCGTTAGGAGCCTCGCTCCAACAGGCTGAACTTTCACCCGTACCCATGTATCTCATGCGCTCCAACCTTCTTGTCCTCACCGCGCTAACGCTTGTTGCGTGTGGATCGGACGCGCCGCTCCCGCCCGAGCCGGGTGAAATCCGTCACGTGCTCGTGGTCTCCATGGACACGACCCGCGCCGACCACCTCGGTTGCTATGGGGATGCGCGCGGCCTGACCCCAAACATTGACGCCATGGCCGAGCGCAGCGTGCGCTTCAGCGCTGTCACGAGCCCCGCGCCCACGACCTTGGCCGCCCATACCTCGATCATGACCGGCAGCTATCCCCAGACCCATGGGGTGGCGCGCAATGGGTTCACCTTGCACGCGGACAACGTGACCTTGGCGGAGCTCTTCGCGGATCAAGGCTGGCACACGGCCGCGGTGCTCGGATCCTTCGCCTTGGAGTCGCGGTTTAAGTTCGACCAGGGCTTTCAGTTCTTCGACGAGTCATTCGAACTGGGTGTCGAGGGCGGCCGCGATCAAAACCAACGGGATGCCCGTGGTGTGACCGATGCGGTTCTGACGCACTTCGATCGTGCGCGCGCGGAGCAGAGCTTCACCTTCGTGCACTACTTTGATCCGCATGTGCCCTACGAGGCGCCGCAGGAGTTTGCTCGCAAGGTGGGTGTGCCTGAGGGCATGCCGCGCATCGCGGATGCGCACATTGAACAGCGGGTGAGCGACCTGCAGGCCAAAATTCTGCCCAAGGGCTTGGGTCTAGCGCATGTGATAGGTGGAGGGTTGCCGCCGCAGTTGCTTGAGCAGGCTTCCGGCGAGCCGTCCCCCACAGACTTGGCCTTCGCTACGGGCTACGCCGCTGAAGTGGCCTACATGGACCACGAGATCGGGCGCCTATTCGATGGACTGCGCCAGCGCGGCGTGTTGGACAACACCCTGGTGATTATCACTGGCGACCACGGTGAAACCTTCTGGGAGCATGGCGACTTTTGGAACCACGGACTCTGGCTGCACCAGACCACCGTGCACGTGCCCTTGCTCCTGGCCTTTCCGGATGGTCGCGGTGCGGGCTCGGTTGTGGATGCGCCGGTGACGACCGTGGACTTGCTACCGACCTTGGCCGAGCTCTTCCGGCTGCCGCTTCCCGAGCGTGCAGAAGGCATTAGCTTGCTCGGAGCGGTTGACGGTGCTGCCCTCGGAGCGCGCGCGATCTTCAGCGTCGCCACCCAGCCGGGTGCGCTGCTCGAGTCAAAGGAGCAGGTCTGGACCAACGCCGCCAAGCCGCACAGCGTGCGTAAGGGACCCTGGAAACTGGTCCAAGCGCCCTACCTGGATAACTTCCAACAGCTCTTCCATGTGGGCCGCGATCCGGGCGAGCGCAAGAACCTCCTGCGCTCAGCCTTGGGGCCCGCGGCGCAAGCGGCGCTGGCCGACCTGCGGGCTGACCTCAAGGCCTTTCGCGCCAAGGCGAATCCACTGCCAAGCGGCTTCGATCGCTCACAGTTGGAAGACACGATCAGGAAGCTGGAGAGTCTCGGCTACGTGCAGGGTGGGGACCCTGAAGAAGAGGACTAGTAGAGGCCGACTACTTGCCGCCGAAGAGGTCGTTAACGGCGCCCTTTAGATCGCCCTTGAGGTCGTCCTTCAGCTCGCCTTCTAGCTCCTTGAGTTTGTCCTTGCCCTGATCGAGCAACTGATCCGCCGCTCCGCCGAGGCCGCTGTCGCTATTTAGGAGGGCGAGTACCTTGGGCGGAAGCACACCTTCGGCTGCGGCCATGCCGCGCGCTTCCAGCTCTTCGATAATGCGCTCGGCAAGATCGCCAACGGAACGCACATTGGCGCGCTCAGCCTTGTCCGAGAGGTTGAATTCGAAGGGCGGCGCGGTCCACTCGAAGCGCTTGGCTTCCATGCCTGGGACGCCCTTGAGTTCCAGGGAGAAGCCGATCTCCGAGAGCGAGATGTCTCCGAAAGCGAGCACCTTTGAAGAACCGGCGTCCTCCTCCTCCTTGGGTGACTCATGCGCTTCTTCGGTGGAGGTGTCGGCGCTCTCGCTGGTATCCGCTTCAGAGCTGCTGGCTTGCTCGCTGATACGATCGAGCACGGGCTTGAGATTGGAATTCAGGCCATCCTGAATCAGGTGGAACTTGAGACCCGTGAGGGTGATGCCGGGGATGCGCACTGTGTCCGATAGCAGGGAGAAGGTGCCTACCGTTGCGCTCGCTTCGCCGATCTCAAGCAAGGGCGCGCCGCCGAATCCTTCGGGGCTCTCGAGCACTAGGCCCTGGATGCCGACCTCGGTATTGCCTAGGCCGAAGCCGGCCACCACATCGGCCAGGCTGGCCTTGATGCCTAGGGCGCTGCCAGCGCCTTGCTCGACGCCGGTTCGAGCGACCGATGGCAGGGCCAGGTAGCCACCAACGGCCAGCACTACAAATCCGAGGATGCCAATGACGAGGAGCTTCACCAGGAACTTCATGGCCGGGAGCCTACGCCATCCGGGTGTCCGCCGTGAGCCCCCAAAAAGAAAGCGGCGCGTCCCCGGGAAGGAACGCGCCGCTCGTTGGCTTGAGGGCCGACTAGGCCTCAGCTGGGCCTCAGCTGGGCCTCAGTCGCAGAAGTCCACCTGGACACCGTTGGTCATGCCCACGCCGGAGGTCGCCCCTGGATCGCGGAAGTAGACCTGGTAGGTGGCGCCCGTGCCGACTTGGGCCGGAGTCAAGGGCAGGTAGATGCTGGCTTGGCCGTTGCCATCGAGGGTGAAGACCAGCTCCCGGTTCGGGGAGGTGATCAGGCGTACGCCACCGAAGTGCGGCACGCTGGTGGTGCCGTCGCCGGAGAAGAGAATGGCTAGTTGACCCGGAAGGCCGCCGCTCACATCGAAGAGTAGGTTGCCGGTGACCGAGGCGCTGCTGGTGACGGCGAGCTCTGGGCGCTCGCCAGCGGAAGTCAGCGTGCCGAGCCCGAAGGGAACAGCATCCGTGCAATCCACGAGGGCGAGGTCGGCCATGGCGCTGTCCATCAGCACCGGCTCGGACTGGCCGAACATGTCCCAGAGGTCATAGGCATCCTGACCGCGGCTGTCGGTGATGTTGTCGTCGCGCAGGAACTCTATGTACTCGCGCGTGGTGGTCTGGTGGAAGAGCTCCACCTCGGCGCTGACCGCACCAATGGGCAAGGCGTAGGTGACGTCGTCCCAGTGTTGTTGGTCGGCGTAGGTGGCACCGAGGACCTGTGCGCCAACGGCGGCATAGCCCGCGTTGGTGAAGCCGCGGGCGGGGATGCGGTTGTCCTTGTACAGCTTGTTGCTGAGGGTGAAGTGGAAGTTGGGACCGGGCAGGATGCCGGCGGCGGCGGCCAGGTAGTTGTCGGCGCCCATTTCGATTTCGTAGACGCGCGTGCTTGCCGAATCCAGGGTCGCTGTGAGCAGGTCGTAATTGCCATGCTCGCCGACCACGTTGCCACCGGCGTCGCGGTAGGTCACGTGGATCCACATGCGGCGGCCTTCGCCGTAGCCGGTGGGGAGCTTGTGACCCGAGTGGTTCACCACGCGTACAACCAGTTCGCCGTCACGCATGAAAGCTGTCAGGTCAGCGGACCTGGCAACGAAGTCCATGTTCCGAGCGATGGAGTCGTCGACCTTCTGTGCCGTGAGGCCCGTTTCGAAGTCGGGGTAGGTGGCACGGATCGCACGCATGACCCAGGAGTTGACTCCGAGGAAAGTATGCAAGGGCATGTCGGGCCGGATTTCGCCGAGGCCCGGCAAGCATGCCGTGGCGTTGACGTCGGGCATGTGACAGTCCTGGCAGCTAGCTACCTGGGGCTTGTCGCCACCGAAGCGTCCGCCGGTTTCGATCTCGGTTACGGCGTAGACCGACTGGGTCCACTCGCTGTAGGTCCGCTCGATCGGGAACATGTCCGCTTTGACCTGGGTGGGGTGCTCTTGGTTGTACTGAGAGAGCTTCCAGCCATTGCCGTTCACGCGCTTCTCGAGCACGGGGCTCGAGACGTCGTGGCAGGTGCCACACATCTGCGAGTCGCGGTGGAAGGGGGATTCGCGCCACTCGTGATAGCCGAATGAGGGACCCAGGTCGAAGGGACCGCGACGGTTGTCGTCCGGGTCGATCACGTACATGCCCGTGTGCGCATCCGGGCCGGGAGCGTGGTCGAGGTTGGCCAGGATGGCCACGTCGTCGATCGGGTTGCTCGGGTCGTAGATCGGGTCCACCATGCGGTGGCACATGGCGCAGGTGACGCCGTCAAAATCGTTGACGTTGTTGTCCAGTCCCGAGCCGTCGGCGGGGGTGGAGCGACCCTCTAGCCAAGCACCGGGGGCGTGGCAGCGCAGGCAGAATTCACCCGCCTCGCCCACGTCTTGGTTGGCAATGGTCAGCGCGGCGTAGAAAATCGGGTCGCGGCCGGCTTGGGCCATCATGGTTCCCGTCCAGAGGTCGTAGGGGGCGACCGTGTCGTCGTAGCCGCCGTGACATGCGCCGCAGGTGAAGCCTGCCGGGAACAAGTCGTTCAACTCGTGTGCCTGGGTGCCGGGGAGCTTGAAATCTCGGACCGTGGCGTTGATCGAGGATGCGACCGGTGCTGAAACAGCGGAGGTGCCGGCGACCAAGGCGCCATAGGCAAGTCCAGCGAGGAGCAGCGGACGTACTTGAGATGGGAGCTTC
The DNA here is from genome assembly GCA_047639615.1 of Planctomycetota bacterium. Classification (GTDB taxonomy): domain Bacteria; phylum Planctomycetota; class UBA1135; order UBA1135; genus CAYWNK01. The sequence goes on from JBLIOL010000126.1 coordinate 10,365, forward strand.
GTGAACTTCATACTGCGGTTGGGAGCGAGGCTGAGAGAGTCGGCCACAGAGTAGCCAAATCATCCCTCACTAGGCGCCTGTGTGCAAAAACCGACCTGCAATGCGAATGGGGCCAGGAAGGTGAAACCGTTGGCGCGCGGACCGGTCTCTGTACTGCAAGCCCCACTTCAGGGGCTGCCGCCTAGCTGGCGTCTCGATCTGTGACTACGACCCCGACCCATCCCAACCATGCGATTCCTCGCTCTTGCCCTAATCGCCCTTGCTGGCCGCTCCGCTGCCCAAGATTCGGAGCCGCGGCTCTTTCTAGCTCCCCCCGTGGAGCCCGCCAGTCCGGCCCGGCTGGTGCTGGAGAGCGGCGCCCCGGGTGGCATCATGCTGCTCCTCGCGGGTCCAGCGGGTCAGGACATTCGTGAGGCCCGACGCGTGCTCGAAGTACGCCTGGATCAAGCTGGCCGTTATCTAGCCGATCTGCCCCAGGGCTTCGGGGGACTGGATCTATGGGCGCTGGTGAACCGCGAAGATCTGCTCTTTGGCACCAGCGTGAGTTCGCGACTGCCCGTGCCCTTGCCCGGTGAGGTTTTCGCAAAGAAGTCCAGTCAATCGGGGGAGGTGATCATCACCGAGATCATGAAGGACCCCTCGGCTGTGTCGGACACCAGCGGTGAGTGGATCGAATTCTACAACACCACCAGCCAGCCCATCGATGTGGAAGGCTGGGTGATCTCCGACATGGGTAGTGATGCTACCCAGCTGACGAATGCAGGCCTCGGGATCATGGTGCCCGCCCGGGGCTACGCGGTGGTGGCCAAGCAGACCGATGCTGGCCTGAACGGCGGCGTGCAAGCGGCCGGAAGCTACGGCAGCTTCACGCTCTCGAATGGAGAGGACGAGGTCGTGCTCAGCCTGCCGGGCGGCTATGTGGTGGACCAGGTGAACTACGACGACGGGGTGCTCTGGCCGGACGTGGGCGGCGCGAGCTTGCAGCTCTCCACCGAGCGCCTGGCCTCCACCTGGAATGACCTTGGGGAGAACTGGTGCTCCAGTAGCACGCCCTTCGGCGTCGGCGACCTCGGGACGCCCGCCGCGCGCAACGAGTACTGCGGGGGCTGAGGCTGACTGCGGGAAGGGTTCCTCAGAGGGCCCTTCCCGCTTCCGATCATTCCCAGGTGGTGCGCGGGATCATGCGCTGGTCGCAACCCTCTTTCGAGCAGCGGCCTGAGTCTTCGTGCTCGCTGCCCGGGTGGCCGGGGCAGCTCCAGGTCCATACGAGACCGGCGGCGCTGGAGCCTGCTGCGTAGCCCAGGCCGGCCAGGGCTTCGGCGCTACCGTCATCGCCGGGCTGGCCGTAGCTGCGCGTGACCCAGGGACGGCGCTCAGCCAGGTCTTCGAGCAGGCGCCTAGCCACATCTGGTTGCTGCTCGATGACGTTGTTCGCTTCCGTGGGGTCTTGCACCAGATTGAAGAGTTCGCTGCGCTCGACCATGTGCGGCCGGTAGATCAGCTTCCAGTCGCCGTCGGAGACGCTGTACATAAAGGCTGAGCCGGGGCGCTGGGCGACCATGCCGGCGTTCCAGTCGAAGGCGTTGATTTGGTCGGCGTAGGCGATCAGGGGCGTCTGGCTGCTGCCGTCCATGTGGGCACGCAGGCTGATGCCGTCAAAGTCTTGTGCGGGAGTGCTCAGGCCCGCTAGGTCCAGAAGGGTGGGGGCCACATCGGCCGTACGCACTTGGGCGCTGACCGTGGTTCCGCTAGGGACGCCTGGTCCGGCCAGGATCAGGGGCACCCAGAGTTGCTCGCGGTACGTCATGCGGTGCTTGGACCAACCATGCAGGCGCATGCCGTCCGCTAGCCCTTCGCCATGATCGGCGGTCACGGCGATGACCGTATTCGAGTTGGTGTCATAGACTTTGAGCTCCTCGAGCAGGCGACCGATTTGGCTGTCCTGGAAGGCGATCTCGCGGGCGTAGAAATCGGCGTACTCGGGGCTCACGGTTCCCTGGATCTTGCCCAGGCCCTCGAGTCCGCGCAGGGCCTCCAACGGCGGCTTCAGGTGCGGATCATGGGGATCCCAGTAGTGGATCCAGAGGAAGTAGGGTTCCTCGATTCCGGCCAGGGCGCCCAGCACGCGGTCGGAGGTCTCATCGGAGCGGCGTTGGAAGCGCTGGGTGTCCCAGGTGGTCTTGCCCTTGGACTCGTCCAGGGCCATGTCGCCCTCCATGCTCTCGAAGATATCGAAGCCGTTGGAAAAGCCAAAGACGCTCGACACGGGAAAGGCGCTGTGAACAGCCACGGTGGTGTAGCCGGCTGCCTTGAAGCGCGTGGCCAGGGTGGGGGCCTCGGTGTCCAGCTGGGAGCCGCCTTCCCCGGAGAGCACCCGCAGTCGGTGGGTATAGGGGAATTGGCCGGTCAGGATGGTGGCGTGCGAGACAGGCGTGACCGCCGAGGCGGACTGCGCACTCTCGAAACGCGCCCCCATGCTGGCCAGGCGGTCGAGGGCGGGGGTAGTGCCCTCGGTCAGGCCGCCGGCGTTGCCACCGGGCTGTCCATAGCAGGAGACGTAGTCGGCACGCACCGTGTCCATGGTGATCAGGATCACGTTGGGACGCGTGGGGCCGGAATCGCTACAGGCGGCGAGGGCGGCGAGGGCGGCCAAGAGCAGCAGAAGAGAGAGACGCATGAGGGCAAGGTAGCGCAGTGGGGGGGCAGGGTGCGAGGACCTAGCTTCCGCACTGGGAGGAGCTACGGCTGATGGGCCCAGACGTGAGTAGGGGCCTTTGGGGCCCTGACCGGATAGGATTCGGGCATGTACGAGACTCCGAGCCGCCCGTGTGCCCACCGCCAGGGCCGCGTCCTGTCCCTCTTCGCGACTGTGCTCCTCTTTGCCGCCTGTGGTGATGAGGCAGCTCCGGTGGATGATGCGAACGCTGGCGTGCGCCAGGTGACCACTTGGCACGACCCCGACAACAAGACCGCGAAGGAGTCTGAGGGCCAGACCCGCTACGGCAAGGAATACGGGGATTGGGTCTGGTTCCACCCCACCGGCGAAGTTCGTAAGCGCGGGTCCTACGAGGACGGTGTGCAATCAGGCTCCTGGCAGGAGTTCTACCCTACGGGCGAGGTGCGCTTGGAGCACACCTACGTGGCCGGCAAGGAGGAAGGTCCCGTCACTGGCTACTACCAGAACGGCCAAGTGCGTGAATCCCACAACTTTGAGGGAGGTCTGCGCAACGGAGATTCCACGACCTACTTCCCCAATGGCACCAAGAGCCTGACGGTCAAGTACGCGGGTGACCAGCGCACCGGCAAGGCCAGCGCCTACTTCGATACCGGCGATCTGCGCAGTGAGGTCGAGATGGTTAACGGGAAGAAGAACGGGGTGGAGATGCAGTACCACCCGGACGGCTCCAAGGGCGTCGAAACCCACTTCGATGCCGGTCTGCGCACGGGCAATACCACCGGCTGGTTCGCCAATGGCACCCTGCAGTTGGAAGGCCAGTTCAAGA
>JBLIOL010000127.1:0-13835 GCA_047639615.1 Planctomycetota bacterium
GGCCGCAGCCTGCTGGAACGGCACCTGGTCGGGAGCCTGCAGGACCTGCCACCGCGGGTTAGCTCACTCCTCGGCGCCAAATTGCCCCCGGACGACCCACGTACGGACGCCATACTGGCGCGCCTATCCGAGGTGCCGGCCTGCCGCGGCTTGCAGCAACTGGACCTGAGCCGAACCTCCGCCGGCTCGGAGGGCCTGAAGCATTTGGCCCGCTGGGCCTGGCTCGAGTCCCTCGACCTCTCCCATACCCAGGTCAGCCTCGAGGACCTCGCTCCCCTGAAGGATCTGCCCGAGCTGCGCCAGCTCAGTCTCGACGGCACGCCCATGGGCGCCTTGGACTTCGGCGATCTTTTCGGCCAGATCGACATCCCGCCCAGCCTGCGACACCCAATCGCTGCCCTGCAGCGTGGCCTGGGGCGACTGCTCGACCTGCAGCTGCTGGCCTTGGTCCTAAGTTTCGCCCTGCCAACCATGCTCGTCCCGAGTTGGCCGGCATGGAGTCAGAGCAGTGTCCTGGCGGCATTGGCTGCCCTACTACTCATCCCGCTTGAAGCCCTGGGCCTAAGCCTCATGGGCAGGACCCCAGGCAAGGCCATGTTACGCGTTGCTGTCATCAGCGAGGACGCCGTCCGGCCTTCGCTCTTGCGTGGCCTGCAGCGCGCCGCATGCGTCTGGCTGCTGGGCTTTGGGGCTGGTCTGCGACCCGCATCCTGGGCGGCAGCTAGTTACTGGACCCTCGCCATCGGGCGCGGCGCGAATCCCCCCTGGGACCGCGTCGCAGGAACTCGCTGCGTTCCACGCCACTGCAGCGGAAAGCGGCTCTTGGCTGCCTTTGTCCTCAATCTCGCCCTGCTCGTGCTGTAGACGCATCCTGACAATGATTCAGGAGCGACGGGCGAACCGGCGGCGCTAGCAACCCGCCCTAAAAACTCCGCATCCAGCAACAGCGCCCCTCAAAGCTCTGACTGCGTTGCACGAAGGGCCCCGAATAGCTCGCTATGGGGGGCTTCGAGCGTCTTGCCAGAACTTCGATGGACACTATTGCTGAACGCGGACTTTTAGGGCGGGCTGCTAGACTCGGATGCATGAAACGCATCCTTGCTGCTAGCTTCCTTGCTCTGGTGCTCCCGCTCACGCCTAGCTACGGGCAGCAGGCGCAACGGGAGGGCTATGACTACTTCCAAGCGAACCGCGAGCTGATCCGGAACGGTGTGCAGGCCGTGCTCATGTGCAATGGTCTGTTTACTTCCGAGCGAACGCTTGAGCAGGTTTTTGCGCAGGAGTTGGCCTACTTGAAAGATCCGGTCGGCACGAAAGAAGGCGGCGAGTATCTGATCGACCGCGAGCTCAAGGCAGTGGCGGTTGGCGGCGAGATTTCCGGAACCGTGGTGCGCGCGGTCTTTCGCAAGGGCATCGGTGCGGTTGTGATGGCGCCTGATCAGACCTTCGACGACGTCGATAGCCTTCCTGAGCTTGATCGTCCTGCGCCGGCGATTGATGCGGCGAGCCTCGCCTGGCCCAGTGGCGACCTGTTGGCCGAGAGGCCCTTGCCAAAGAGCGTCGACCCCGCAGCACTCCAGGCAGCCTCTGACTGGGCCTTCAACCGACCGAGTGCCGAGCAAGACACGCTCAGCATGATCGTCGTGCATGACGGCCACATTATTCATGAGCGCTACGCACATGGTGTGAACATGACCACCCGCACGCGCACCTGGTCCACGGCCAAGAGCATCGCGGTCACACTCTTCGGGATGCTAGTGGAAGACGAGCGCATGCAGCTCGATCAGCCGCTAGAGATTGAGTGGCTCCCGCGGCTTGCGTCGGTGGAGACCGATCCCCGGCGTCACATCACCCTGCGCCATGTGCTGAACATGTCGAGTGGTCTCTATCCGGTGGATAGCTTTGGGCTTGAGTATGCAACCGGCTCAGGCCTGGCCTACTGGGCGGGCGCGAGCTCGAGCGTTGGCGCGCGCCGCCGGGCGTTGTTACGCGAGCCGGGCACCTTCTGGGACTACGAGAATTACGACACGCTGCTGGCTGTGCATGCCATGAAACAAGCACTCGGCAGTCAAGCCGCCTATCACGACTATCCGCGCAGCGCCCTGCTGGACCGCATCGGCATGCGCAATACATTGATTAGTACGGACCGCTTCGGCGATTTCATTTTTAGCAGCCAGGTCTACACCAATGCACGCGACCTGGCGCGCTTCGGCCTGCTCTACGTGAACGCCGGCGTGTGGCAGGGCGAACGCTTGCTTACGGAAGAGTGGATCGACTTCGTAAGGACGCCTGCGCCGGCTACTGCGGATCGTGGCAATTTTTACGGGGGCCAATGGTGGCTCGTTCCTGACAAGCGCGAGGACGTTCCTAAGGATGCCTTCTCGACGGCGGGCAATCGCGGTCAGTTCGTGGTGGTCGTGCCCTCGCACAATGTGGTTATCGTTCGCCGCGGTCTCGACTACGGCCGACAGGGCTTTGACCGCTGGGATATGACGCGCGAGGTTCTGAAGGCCATCAGTCCGCGCTAGGATGCTACGGCCTCGTACCTTCGCACCTGACCGATCTCCGACCACGCTGGAGCTACCGTGAGCCTTGCCACCCGAATCCCGTTCGTGCTTCTAGCGTTGTTTGCTGGCCGATCCAGAGCCGAGGCTCAGGAGAGCAGCTTCGATCAGCTGTCCAAGATCGCCACCATCGAGGAACTCGTCATGGTGCCCATGCGCGACGGCGTCGGCTTGGCCACGAACGTCTACCGCCCCAAGGGCGCTGCGGCGGGGAGCGTGCCGACGATCTTCGTCAAGACGCCCTACAACATGAACAAGTGGCGCGACGGTGAACAGCAGGTCGGTCGCTACGGAGCGATCTTGACCGCAGTCAGTCGCGGCTATGCCTACGTCAACCAGAACGAACGCGGTCGCTACTACTCCGAAGGCGAGTGGGACATCCTTGGTCCGCCCACCACGGATGGCTATGACGCCCTGACTTGGATCGCCGCACAGGAATGGTCCAACGGCAAGGTCGGAACCATCGGCTGCTCCTCGACTGCGGAGTGGCAGATGGGTTTGGCCGCTTTGGATCACCCGGCCCACGCGGCCATGGTGCCCCAAGGCTTCGGTGCTGGGGTTGGGCGCGTTGGCGATTGGTACGAGCAGGGCAACTGGTATCGCGGAGGCGCGGAGCAGATGCTCTTCATCAGTTGGCTCTATGGGGTCCAAAACACCCAGCGACCGCGCTTTGACCGGGATACAGCGCGGGAAGACCTGGTGCGACTCTCGCGCTCTTTCGACCTGGCTCCCAACATGCCGGACGTGGACTGGCCCACGGCCCTCTGGCACCTCCCGACCGAGGACCTCATGCGTCATGTGGGTGGGCCTAAGGGCGTCTTTGCGGATGCCACCAATTGGGGCACGGGTGGTCGTATGATCCAGCGCACCCCCAATGATCCGGCCTGGTACAAGGGCGGCCTCTACCACGACGACTCGCCCTTTGGCGTTCCCAGCTTTTGGTTCATGTCCTGGTACGACGTCTCCATCGGGCCGAACCTGGCGCTCTTCAATCACGTGCGCGAGAACGGCTTGGACGCCGAGACCCGCGACAACCAATTCGCCATGGTCGCGCCGGTCGGACACTGTGGCTTCACGCGCGCCACAACCGACACCGTAGTCGGCGAGCGCAGCATGGGCGATGCCACCTTCGACTATGACGCACTGATCTACGGCTGGTGGGACCACTGGCTTAAGGGCGAGGATGACGGCGCCCCGCAGGCCCTGCCCAAGGTGCGCTACTACACCATGGGCTCCAACCAGTGGAGCACCGCCGAAGCCTGGCCGCCTCTCGATACCCAGCTGGTGAGCTACTACCTGGATTCGGATGGCAGCGCCAACACCTCCAGCGGCAACGGCCGTCTCAGCACTCAGGTTCCTACTGAGGATCAGTCCGACGCCTTCGCCTACGACCCGCTGGATCCCGTTCTTTCCTACGGGGGCAATGTGTGCTGCACCGGTGGCGCGATCAAGGCCGGGAGCTTCGATCAGCAGCAGCTAGAGGCAGAGCGTCAGGACATCCTCTGCTACACCACCGAGCCCTTCGAGGAGGGCCTCGAGGTGGCCGGGTTCATCGATGTCTTCTTGCACCTCTCCAGCGACGTGAAGGACACGGACCTGACCGTCAAGTTGATCGATGTGTATCCCGACGGCCGCGCCTACAACCTGGATGAGACCATCCAGCGCGTGCGCTATAGGGAGGGCTACCAGCAGTGGGTCTTCATGGAGCCCACCGGCGTCTATGAGATCAAGCTCGGCCCGCTCACCACGGCTAACTATTTCAAGCCCGGTCACCGCCTGCGCATCGAAGTCTCCAGCTCCAACTTCCCGCGCTTCACCCGCAACCTGAACACCGGCGGTAACAACTACGACGAGAAGGTCGGCGTCGTAGCGCACAACCGCGTGCATCACGCCGACGTGTACCCCTCACGCATCGTCCTGCCGATCCGCGGAAAGTGATATCCACTCCGGCACCCGGGTAAGGCAAGGCGTCATGCAGATTACGAAGAAGCGGGAGAAGGCACTCGGGCGCCTTGAACTGCTGGCTATTGCCCTCGGTGGCATGGTCGGTGGCGGCATTTTCTCCATCTTGGGTGTCTCCGTCGCCAACATAGGCAACCTCACGCCGGTCGCCATCGCTATCGGCGGAGCCCTCGCGCTTGCCGCGGCATACTCCTATGTGCAGCTAGCCAAGCTGTATCGCGATGAGGGAGCCACCTACTCCTTCTTCAAGCTGACCTTTCCAGAGTCACACATGGCAGCCTCGTTGATCGGGTGGATCGTGATCTTCGGGTACATCAGCACGCTGGCGCTCTACGCCTTCACCTTTGGCGCCTACATGACCAGCGCCTTCGACCTTCCGCATCCCGGCCTCGCCACGAAGGCCGCCGCCGCTGGAGTGCTGATCTTCTTCGCCATCATAAATTTGGTCAGTGTGCGGGGCATGGGCAAGTCGGAAGACTTGATGGTCTACACCAAGCTGATCCTGCTGGCCCTGATTGCTGCTGTACTTATCAGCTACGGAGACGTCTCCAATATGGAGCCGGTCTTCGCCCCGGACCTTAGTTGGTCCATGCTTTTCATGACGGCAGCCATCACCTTCGTTGCTTTCGAGGGCTTCCAGCTAGCGATTCACGCCACGGAGGAAACCGCCGATCCAGACCGTGATATTCCCTGGGCGATCTATGCGGCTATCGCAACGGCCACGGCCGTCTACATTCTTCTGTCCGTAGCAGCCCTGATGGCGATACCCAAGAACGAGCTGATACTCAACAAGGAATCAGCTCTTGCCGTTGGCGCCGCACGGGCGATCGGTACCCCGGGGCAGGTCATCGTTATTCTGGGCGCCGTACTCGCTTCCTGCAGCGCGATCATTGGCACGATCTTCGGTGCATCCAGGCTCATGGCAGTGATCGCCTCCGACGGCTATCTCCCGTCAATCCTGGCCCGTCGGAACAAGGACCACATTCCGGGCCCTGCCATTATCGCCATGACACTCACGGCAATCTTGATGGTGACTCTCGGAGACCTAGAGGAGCTGCTCGAGTTCAGCAGTATCACCTTCATCATCGTCTCCCTGCTCATGGCCCATGCCAACTTCAAAAAGCGCAAGGAGACCGGGACCCCTGCGGTCTTAGCGATCGCTGCGATGATCTTCTTGGCCATCGGCATGTTCGCGATCTTCCGCTACCAGTGGCTCTTCCACATCAGGGCCTTGGCCGTAACCCTCGGCATCTACGCCGCTCTCGGGGCCGGCGCGACGACCTACGCTTGGCGTCTCAAGACTGAGAGCTGATCCCCGGGTTGAGTCAGGGACCAGCTCTCATAGCGTTGTGTTGGTGGAGGCGGCGGGAGTCGAACCCGCGTCCTGAAGTCTGCTTCCTCGAGCGTCTACGTGTGTAGCCCACGGTTAGATCTCGTCCGGCTGAGCTCCATGGGCGATGCGCAGCTAGACCAACCTCAGAAGTTTCTTACCGGTCTGCCCTGAGGTGCAGCTCGCCGGCCAGTCCGCTAATGACGTTCTCTGCAGGTCACGGACACTCCCGCGGAGAACGGCTACTCGTAGGGTTTACCTAGGCAGCAAGTGCAAAGTTGTTGGCAAGTAAAGTTGCCTTCCCAAGAGGATTTTACGGGGTGACTAGGGGTCCCCGACACGCAGCTCGGGGTCGCGCGAAACCAGTCGAAACCATTGCGCCCCCTGAGTTGGGACGCAGAGCTTAGGCCGTCACCGGATTGGCTGCAAGGGCTAGACTCGGGCATGCTCACGCACCTTCCTGCCGCGCTTCGAGCCTGTTTGGCTCTGGGGAGTCTCCACCCCCACGGAATCGCCCTGGCTGCACAGGAGCCTCAAGAGGAGCAAACCAATGCCCCGGTGTGCACTCTCGACTTGACCGCCCAATACTGTTCCGCGCTCGATTCTTCGGGCTGGCCAACGGTTGAATCCTGCCTCTGGCTTACCTCAGCCCGAAGAATCGTGCGCGGCACAGTCTTCTAGCGGCGGCGGTTCATTTCGCGGTCCGCGTCGCGGCGATCGTCGCGTTCACGGACTACGGCGCGCTTGTCGTGCAGCTTCTTGCCCTTGCACAGGGCCACCTGGACCTTGACCTTGGAGCCCTGGAAATAGACCTCCAGGGGCACCATGGTGGTGCCCTTCTCACGAGCGAGCTTGGCCCACTTGAGGATATCGGGCTTATGGGCCAGCAGCTTGCGCTCGCGCACCGGAGTGTGGTTTTGGCCGTGCCCGTAGGTGTACTCGGGGATGTGGGCCCGCATCAGCCAGAGCTGCTCGCCCATCACCCGCACGAAGGCCTCCTGCAGGGAGCACTGACCCCCACGCAGGCTCTTGACCTCGGTCCCCGTAAGCACAATGCCGCATTCCATCTCATCGAGAATATGGAACTCGTGCCGCGCCTTGCGGTTCTTGGCGATGGAGCGCCGCTCTTCAGCTTTCCCTTTCTTGACCACGCGAGGAGTCTACCCGGCGGGAGACTCCGCTTTGCCCTCCGGATGGGGTTTGGGGGCGGAACTTGTGGCTGCTAGGGTCCAGGCAAGAACATCATGACTACCGCACAAGATCCCACCGACATCCTGCAGGAGGCCCTCGGCAGTGCCGATGGCTTCGTGGAGCTTCGCTATCACAAGAAACGGACGCGCTCCGTGGCCGTGGAGAAGGGCCGCGTGGACCAGGCCAAAATCGGTGAGCACACCGGGGTCGGCGTGCGCGTACTAGTCGATGGCGCCATGGGCTTCGCCAGCACGGATGTGCTCGAGGTGGCTGCCGTGCGTCGGGCCTTGGATCGCGCCAGAGTCGCGGCCAAGGCCGCGTCGAGTGCGCGTAAGGAGAAGCTGCTCCCGCCCCCGAGTACGGAGCTGGCACAGGGCCGGTTCGACGCTCCAGGCTATGAGGAGCTTGCAGGCCGACCGATCGAAGCTGGCTTGGACCTGGTGCTCGAGTTGGAAAAGGAAGCGACGGCTGCCTCCAGCAAAATCAGCAGTGCGGCCTGTGGCTACACGGAGATCTTCGAGGAGAAGGGCATCGTCACCAATGACGGGGCAAAAGCTTGGACGCGGCTGGTGCGCCCCGAGTTTCGCGTGAGCGCGGTCGCGCAGGCCGATGGCGAGATGCAGCGCGGTTCGCGTTCCGTGGGAGCCACGGGTGCTTGGGACTGTTTGTTCCGGCGCGCGACGGCTCAGTCCATGGCCGGCGAAGCAGCTCGCATGGCGGTCGACTTGCTCACGGCGGGTCACCCCAGCGGCGGGCGCACGAAGGTGCTGCTCTCCCCCAGCCTGGTCGGGCTACTGACCCATGAGGCGGTCGGGCATACGGTCGAGGCCGACTTCGTTTCCTCAGGAAGCGTGGCCGCTGGCAAACTCGGTAAGCGCGTGGCCTCGGAGCTCGTCACCCTGTGCGACTCAGGGATTTCGGAGCACAACCCCGGCGCGGGCGGGACCTTGATAGTCGACGACGAAGGCGTTCCTACCCAGCGCACGGTCGTGATCCGTAACGGCATCCTCGAGAGCTACCTCCACGACCGCTTCTCAGCAGCGCGCTACGGCGTGGCGCCCACGGGCAATGCGCGTGCCTGGGAGTTCGACGACGAGCCCTTGATCCGCATGCGCAATACCTACATCGAACCCGGCCAGCAGAGCTTCGACGAGCTGGTCGACGGCATGCAGGATGGGCTCATTTTGGACGGACCGCGCAACGGCCAAGCGGACTCCAACGGCGAATTCATGTTCGGCACCTTGTGCGCCTGGCCCGTGAAGAATGGCAAGCGTGGAGCCTTGCTGCGCGGGGCTAACCTCTCAGGCCTGGCATTCGATGTGCTGCGTTCCGTGGACGGCGTTGGTTCCGAATTTGAATGGGACCTGGGCTCCGGCCACTGCGGCAAGGGACAGCCGGCCAAAGTCGATGCTGGTGGACCATGGTTGCGCTGTGAGGCGCTGGTCGGAGGGCGTGCTTAATGGCTGGCGAGACTATGGACGGAGTTGGCATGAGCCACACGGAGCGCGAAGCTCAATTGCTAGAGGCCGCCAAGCAACTGGTGGAAGCGGCCCAGGCCAAGGGCGCAGACCAGGCCGAGGCTTTTGCTAGCGGCGGCGAAATGACCCAAGTGGCGTTTGAGGACTCGGACCTTAAACAAGTGCAGATGGACGAGTTCTGCAGCGTCGGTTTGCGCGTAATCGTGGACGGTCGCCAGGGTTTCTGCAGCACCAATCAGTTGGGCGAAGCTTCCCTGCAGCAAGCCGCCGAGGATGCGCTTGCTCTAGCGCGCATGGCTCCGCCGGATGCCTTCAATGGCCTGCCCCCCACCGTCGAACATGGACCTGCCCTCGACATGTTGAGTGCGGATCCGCTCGAACTGAGTCTCGATCAAACCGTTCAGTCGGGTATGGAGCTGATTGGGCGCGTGATGGCACGCGATGCGCGCCTCTCTCTCGACAAGGCCGACGTAACCCTGAGTCGCGTCTCCCAGGGGCTGGTCAATAGTCTGGGTGCGGAACAAGCCGAGTCCGACGCCCAGGTCTCCGTCAGCGTCTTCGGCATGGCCGTGGATGGCGACGACGTGGGCGGTTTCGACTACGCCTGCGAGCGCACTCGGCGTCAGGGGCAGCTGCAGCATTGCATCGAAGAGACCGTGCGAACCTTCGCCGATGGTGCCTTGGGCAATCTGGCCGCCGGCTCTGCCGAGAGCTATGAGGGTCCGGTACTGTTCGCTCCGTCGGCCTTTTTGAGCGCCTTTGTCAGCCCGCTACTTGCAGCCGCCAGCTCCATGGCGGTGCAGCGCGGACGCAGCGCCCTGGAGGGCAAGCTCGGTCAGCAGGTGACAAACGATGTGCTCACTATTTTGGACGACCCGCACAACCTTGAGCTAGCCGGAGCCGGCAGCTTCGATCGCGAGGGCCAGCCCACCAGGCGCTTCGAGCTACTCAAGGCGGGCGTTCTGCAGGGGCTCTTCTACAACGGGTACTCGGCCCAGGTGGACGGCGTGGTCTCCACCGGTCATGCCCGCGGTGGCGCCCGGGGCGTGCCTGGCCTCGGCCCGCACGCGGTGCACGTGCTGGGCGGTTCAGGCGGCAGCTCCGAGGAGCTCACCCGAACCCTGGGCAAGGGCCTTTTGGTGCAGCGCTTCAGCGGCTCCGTGGACCCCGCCTCGGGCGACTTCTCCGGCGTAGCCAAGTCCGCCCGCTGGGTGGAGAACGGCCAAGTGGTGCGCTCGGTCAAGGAGACCCTGATCGCCGGCAACGCCTTTGAGCTGCTCCGCGGTCAGCTCAGCCTCAGCTCTACGCCTGAGTCCCTCATGGGCGTCAGCCTGGCGCCCTGGGCCCTGGTGGACGGACTCTCGGTGACCGCAGGCTGAGGGTTGCCGAAGATCCTGGGCCTTGTGCTTGAAACCCTTGCCCCGTGCCCATAACCTCCCGCCTCGACATCCAGCCCGGGTGGCGGAATTGGTAGACGCGCATGGTTCAGGTCCATGTTCCCGCAAGGGAGTGGGGGTTCGACTCCCCCCTCGGGCACCATTCACTGCGGGAGCCCTTTCGGCTCCCGCAGAGTTTTTCACTGACTCCATCAGAGAGCGAAGTCCTACAGGGGCCCAGCCATGACAGAGAGCGAGCAGCAAGCGCCCAAAGAGGGCCAGCAGCGAGAGGGCCAGCTTGGGCCCGAGCCGACCCTGATGGAGCTGGTTCTGGCCAATTTTCGAGTTCTGGCCGGTGTGGCCTTCCTCGCAGCGCTGGCCTTTGGCGTCTGGTACGGGCTCGCCCTGCTCTTCCCGGAGCTGTCCTGGCTGCAGATCAGCGAGTAGAGCGGTCTACATGCCCGCGCCACCGGGGGCGCGGTATACGAGCACGGCTCGGCTGCCCATCTCGTCGGGCAGCTCGTGCTCCCAGACCGTGTCGAGCTTGAAGCCCAGACGCTCGGCCTCACGCTCAGCGGCGCGCACCTCACGGGACCAAGAGTTGCCCTTGAGCATCACGTAGTCCTTGAGGGAGTGTCGCACCTTACGCAAGGTGCGAATGTTCTCGCGTACGGAGCTAACGGCGCGCACCAGCACCACGTCGAAGCGCTTGCCGGCCAAGTAGTCCTCAGCTCGCTCAGCCGCGACGGTCACGTTGCGCAGCCCCAGAAGGTCCACGCACTCCTGCAGGTAGGCGGCCTTGATTCGGTTGCCCTCGCAGAGCACCAAGGAGCACATGGGCTCGAACATGGCGATGGGCAGGCCTGGGAAGCCGCCGCCGGACCCCAGGTCCAGCATGCGGCGCGCCACCAGGGGCACCAACTGGGAGATGCGCCAGCACTCGAGGTAGTACTTGGCCGCTAGCTCCTTGGGATCGAGGATCGTCGTCAGGTTCATCTCGCGGTTCTTCTTGAGCATGAACAGGGCATGCTTCGTGAACTGCGCGATCAACTCCGGAGTGACGTCCTTTTCTTCTTCGAAAGCCCATTCGAGGGCCTTCTGCATGACCTTGGCCGTGGGCACCGGGGTGTCCGGGTGCAGGATTTCCGCGTCCTCGGCGTCCTTGTCCTTCTTCTTGGCGGGCTTGGGAGCGTCGCTGTCAGCGCCTTCCTCCGAGCTCTCGCCCTCCTCACCTTCCTCATCCTCATCCTCGTCCTCTTCGCCCTCGTCCACATCCTCGAGGTCTAACTCGATATCAGCGGCCAACACCTCCGGATCGATCTCGGGATCGGGCTCAGGGGCCCCGCTAGGGTGCGCCTGGGGCAGTTCCTCCTCCCCCTCGAAATCTTCTTCTGGATCCTGGTTCGGAAGCGACATCAAGGTTCTTGCCGGTGTCGGGGGTGCGAGCGAGGACGCACCAAGGGAAAGTGGCAGGGCTGGACGGATTCGAACCGCCATCCTACTGATTTGGAATCAGCCGCTCTACCAATTGGAGCTACAGCCCTTGCTGGGCGGAAGAGTACGCGCCTAGGGGGGCCCGCGACAACGCTTTCCAGGGACGAATTCTCTGGGACTGCCTGGAATGCTCGGCTGAGGTCGCTTTTGGTGAGGCCAGGCAAGGTCCGATACAGTCTGCTATTGGCGCGAGCCTCCCACCCTGGGGCCGCCCATCTCCCCCACCGCATGACCCGACACCGAAAGAGGGACGATTCCCGTTCCGACTCCCGAGCCGACAGCAGCCCTCGGCGCAAGCCCAAGCGAGAGGCCCCGGAAGCTATCTACGTGCCCGCCGACGAGATCGATCACAATGCCCTAGATCGAGACGCTCGCCGTGTAGTGATGCGCCTGCAGAACGAAGGCTACGAGGCCTACTTCGTTGGCGGCTGTGTGCGCGACCTGATGATCGGCCGCGTGCCCAAGGACTTCGACGTGGCCACCAGCGCGCGGCCGCGGGAAGTCAGTCGGCTCTTTGGCAATGGCCGCATCATCGGCCGGCGCTTCAAGCTCGTGCACATCCGCTACGGAAACAAGATCATCGAGACCGCCACCTTCCGGGCCGAGCCCCGGGACCAGGGCGAGAAGGAAGACCTGTTGATCCGCGAGGACAACGAATTCGGAACGGCTGGCGAGGACGCGCGCCGGCGCGACTTCACAGTCAACGGTCTGTTTTTGGATCCCGCGACCGATGAGATCATCGACTACGTAGACGGGCTCTACGATTTGGACAAGCGTATCCTGCGCACCATCGGCGACCCCTATGTGCGCCTGGCGGAGGACCCCGTGCGAATCATGCGCGCGATCAAGTTCGCCACGCGCCTGGATTTCCACATCCATCAGGACACCTGGGATGCCATGTGCGAGCAGGCCGAGCAGCTGGAGCGTTCCGCTCCACCGCGCGTGCTCGAGGAGATCTTGCGCCTGGTGCGCTCAGGATCCGCCCTTGGCGCCTTCCGCATGATGCGTGACTGTGGTGTTCTGACTGTCCTGCTGCCTCAGCTGGCCGAGTTCCTGGGGCCGCGCCCCACCAAGGATCCCAAGGTTAAGGATCGCGCCGGTTCCTTCTGGGCCCTGCTCGAAGCACTCGACAGTCGCGTCCATCAGGGCTGGCAGCCGACCACCGCAGTGTGCATCGCGCTCATGTTCGTGCTCGTGGTCGAGGACCTGGCCGAGCGCGACGACATCGACGTGGACGAGGCCGCTTGGGAAATCCTCGAGCCCCTAGCTAGTCATACGCGTCTCTCCCGTCGCGACTTCAGCCGTGCCCGGCGCATCATCACCCTGCTACCCCAGTTCACCCAGGGCCCCAGCAAACGCTTCTCGCCGCTGCTCTTCGCGCGCAGCGAAGACTTCCCGGAAGCGCTCGATCTCTTCGGTCTACGCGCCCACGCGCGCGGCAAGGGCTGGGATATCTACGAGGGCTGGGTCGCTCGTTCCGCCCGCGCTCGGGGTGCTGAGGATGATGAGCTCGATGAAGAACGCCGCCGAACCCGCACCCGCAAGCGCAGGCGGCGGCGCCGCCGCTCGCCCGGCGATAAGGGCTGAGAGCGCCCTACGCTCCGACTAAGGCCGACGCGTCTGTTCCAAAGGTGGACCGGCGCGTCGGCTGCGTTTTGGCGCCGCACAGCAGGCTTGAGGCAGGTACGTTTGTCCTGTGCGGCATGAGGAATCGTGCGCTGGCTTCGCAGGCCCCCACCCCTCCCTTTGCGAATGGGACCGGTCTTGCGGTGACCCCCCATACGCCGGGGCCAGGCGAAACAGTGCGTCCTTAAAACGGCGATTCCTCACTACGGCGACGCTCCCCTCAGCGTTGCCGGAGGCCGGCCAGAGTTCCTCTCGCCAGCCTCATGTGCCTGGGGCGGTCCTTCGCGGGACCGCCCCCCTTTCTATTCCTGGCCGCGAAATGCCTGGCGCTTGTCATACTGTCGCCATGTTGTCCCTGCTGATGCTCGCCGGCCTGGCTCTGCCCCCGGCACCTCTCACTCAGAACCCCACGAATGCAGAGGTGGTTGCCGTATGGGAGAAGCTCACGGCTGAGGACCAGAAGCAAATATCCATGTGGTTCCAGGCGGAAGCCGAACGCTTGGACACCTACCAGAACGGTCTGATCAAGTGGATCCTCGGTGGGCTCGATCACGACCCACACCACTGGCCAGCCGGTGAGGCGGCGCCGCTCTACGATGCCGCGCATCACGCTCCCGCGCAGCCCATCAAGCGGCGCTACCTAGACGTGAAGTCGAGCACGGCCAAGAAGGGCGTCGAACGATTCTTTGATGACGTTCCCAAGCGCTCACTGGACCCTGCGTACATCTACGACTGGGGGCGCGGCGAGGTGGTAGAGATTGCCGACCGACAATCACCCGAACGACTCTTCAGAAACGGGCTCGCCGGTTACCCG
>JBLIOL010000128.1:0-13824 GCA_047639615.1 Planctomycetota bacterium
GCTTCCGAGCTAGTTGGATATCCATGGCACTTAGAGTCAGGCACGCTTCCGTACAACTCGCTTGAGCAAGAAGCGAACGGTCAGCGCCGGCAGGTGGAACACCAGGCTCCAGATCGCGAGCCCGATGAGCTCGATTGGAATTAGATTGTGGCTGGTCGGATAGCTGGACATCTCGATAGAGATCGCCACCAACATCGGCACCGTGAAGCCCATCATCGAGGCGATCGCAGCAGGCGGCCCGAGCCTCAGGAGCAGCATGAGCACGCACGCCCCAGCGAGACAAGACTCCCACCCGACCAAGCTGCCCAGACCTTCGGTAAGGGCATACTGCTCGATCACGCCGGGCACATAGCCATACAGCAGCAGCCCAGAGCCAAAAAGAGCAGCGGAGGCAAGCAACCCCACTCCAGCTCCAGCGATCATGTTCCTCATGTACATTGGATGAACTGGAGGAGTGCCCCAGATCACGACTAGGGTACCCCTGCCGGTTGAATTCTGGGTGGGGATGCCCTCAGCCGGAATTCCCCGGAGCAATGCCGGCCCCCTGCGGGTAACCTCCCCGCCCATGATCGCACTCCAAGGAGTGGCCAAGCACTATGGCCGACAGGCGCTCCTTGTGGACGCATCCCTTCAGCTCAACCCGGGCGAGAAGATTGGCTTGGTCGGACCCAATGGGTCGGGCAAGACCACGCTCTTCCGCCTGCTGACCGGCGAGGAGAGCCCCGACGCGGGAGCCGTAGCTCACCCCAAGAACATCAGCCTGGGCTACTTCCGCCAGGATGCCGGCGAGATGAGCGGGCGCACGGTGCTCGAAGAGGCCATCGCCGGCAGCGGCAACCTCGGCGACCTGCACCATGAGGTGGCCGAACTGGAAGCGGCCATGAGCGACCCGGATCGCATCGATGAGATGGACAAGATCCTCGAGCGCTTCGGCGAGGTGCAGGGCGAGTACCAGCAGCTCGGCGGCTACGAGCTCGAGTCCCTGGCCCGTGAAGTCCTAGCCGGCCTCGGTTTCGAAGACAGCCAAGTGGACGGCGACGTGGGCGACCTCTCCGGTGGTTGGCGCATGCGCGTCTCGATCGCCAAGGTGCTCATCGGCCAGCCGGACGTGCTGCTGCTGGACGAGCCCACCAACCACCTGGACATCGAGTCGATCCTGTGGCTCGAGGGCTTCCTGCGCGGTTGCAAGTCAGCGATCCTCATGACCTGTCACGACCGCGACTTCATGAACCGCGTCGTCTCGCGCATCGTCGAGATCGATGCGGGCAACCTGATCAGCTACACCGGCAACTACGAGTTCTACGAGTCCGAGCGCGCCCAACGCGCCGTGCAACAGGACGCCGCCTTCGTGCGCCAGCAGAACATGCTCAAGCGCGAGGAGCGCTTCATCGAGCGCTTCGAGAAGAACGCCGGCAAGGCCTCGCAGGTGCAGAGCCGCGTCAAGAAGCTCGAGAAGATCGAGCGCTTGGAGCCGCCCAAGAAACGCGTGCTGGTGCCCTTCGCCTTCAAGCGCCCGCCGCGCTCGGGCAACGACGTGGCCATCCTGAAAGGCGTCTGTAAGTCCTACGGCAACAAGGTCATCTACGACGGCCTCGACTTCCCCATCCACCGCGGCGAACGCTGGTGCGTCATGGGCGAGAACGGCACTGGCAAGACCACCCTCTTGAAGATGGTGGCCGGCACCCTGGCCCCGGACAGCGGAAACTTGAAGCTGGGCGCGAGCCTGAAGATGGGCTACTTCGCCCAGTCCTCGCTCGAGGTGCTCGACATCAAGAAGACCGTCTGGGAGCAGATCGACGAGGCCTTCCCCGTGGCCACGATCCCTTCCAAGCGCACCCTACTCGGCTCCTTCGACTTCCCCGGCGACGAGATCGACAAGCCCATCCGCGTGCTCTCCGGCGGCGAGCGCTCGCGCCTGGTGCTGGCCCAGATGCTCTTCGACCCGCCCAATTTCCTGGTCCTGGACGAGCCCACCAACCACCTCGACCTGTGGACCAAGGAGATGCTCGTGCGCACCCTGGCCAAGTTCGAGGGCACCATGCTCTTCGTCTCCCACGACCGCACCTTCCTGCGCGGCCTGGGCACCCACGTGTTGGACCTCTCCGGCGCCCCGAACGAGACCACCGGCAAGCAAGCCCAGGTTTTCCACGGCACCTACGCCGATTGGGTCGAGCGAACCGGCCAGGAAGCGCCGGGAGTCAGGCGCTAGAACCGGCCCAGGGACGCTAAGCTGCGCCCATGCACAACCGGCGCATTCACCTCGGGCGGCCTGCGGCCCTCTTGATCACGCTCCTCGCGGGCGCCTGCTCTGGCGATGAGCCCGCGAATGGTGGTAGCTCTACCCCGGCCGTCCCTGCGGCCGGCGCGCCGAACGTGCTGCTAATCACGCTCGACACGACGCGGCCGGACTTCCTCTCGACCTACGGAGGCCGGGGCGAGCCCACGCCGAACTTCGATGCCCTGGCGGCGGATGGCATTCGCTTCGATCAGGCGGTCTCATCTTCAGCGGTGACGCCGGTCTCCCATGCCACGATCCTCACGGGGCAGTTCCCCTACGGTCACGGCTTGCGCGTGTTGGCCGGCGCCGGCGGATTCCGACTACCCGCGGAGGTGCCGACCCTGGCAACGCAGTTCAAGAACGCCGGCTATCGCACGGCGGCGGTGCATTCGGCCTTCCCTGTCTCCAGCTACTTCGGTCTGACGCGCGACTTCGACTTTGTCGACAGCTTCGACGGCGTCATGGCCGGCGAGTCCGATGAGCTGAGCACTTGGCCCATAGACAAGCTGCAGCGCCGTGCGGGCGAGAGCATCGGGCATGCGCTCAAGTGGATCCAGCAGGATGACGAGCGGCCCTTCTTTGTGTGGCTGCACCTGTGGGATCCCCACGACAGCGCGCTGTTGCCGCCCAAGAAGTTCCTCGCGGGGCTCAAGACCGATGCGGCCGGCGGCTTCCACCCGGAACAGATCTACGCGCGCGAGATCGCCTTCGTCGACATGCACGTGGGCCGCATGGTGGCCAAGCTCCAGGAGAGCGGCCACTGGGATGAAACACTCACGGCCGTGGTCGCCGACCACGGGGAAGGCCTGCTCGATGGGCTTGAGCTACACAACTGGTTCAACCACCGCATGCTCTACCGCGAGCAGATCCAGGTGCCGCTGATCCTGCGCCTACCCAGTGCCCTGACCCAACGCGGACTTAGCTCCAGCGAACTGGTTCGCAGCGCGGACGTGGCGCCGACAATCTTGGACTACTGCGGCCTGCCCGTACCCGAAGCTACTCACGGTCGCAGCCTGCGCGCCTTGATCGAAGGCACCGAGGATGCACCGCGCATCGCCTACGCGGACCAGGTCAACGCCTTCGATTCCAACGCTGGCATGGTGCGCAAACGCCCCGATGCAGCCTTCCTCTTCAGCGTGCAAGAAGGTCCCTGGAAGCTGATCTGGCGCCCGCACATGGTCGCGAGCAGCGAGCTCTTCAACCTGGCTGCCGATCCCCGCGAGCAAGTCAACCTCTGGGAGAGCGAGACCGAGACGCGCACGCGCCTGCTCGAGGACTTGGCCGCGCGCCGGCCCTGGGTGCTCGAGCCCTTCGCTCCGGTGGATGGCCAGGTCCAGGACGTGGCCGGCGCGCTCTCGGCCCTGGGCTACGGCGGCGCGGACGAGACCGAAGGCCTAGTTTGGACTTGGACCTGCCCCGAGCACCTCGAACGCCGGGACGACCGCTCCGGCCGCTGCCCCCAGTGCGAGCGTCGGCTGCTGCCGGTGACCACGTGGAAGTAGGCGAGCCCCTGCAAGCGCGCCACTGGATCTTCGACCTGGATGGCACCCTGACCCGGGCCGTGCACGACTTCGACGGCATCCGCACGAGCCTGGGCCTGCCCCAGGGCAAGCCCATCCTCGAGTCCCTGGATCAGCTGCCCAAGGAAGAGGCCGCACCCAAACGGCAGTGGCTCGACGCCATGGAATTGGAATTGGCACAGGCCTCCACCCCCCAAGCCGGCATCGTCGAACACTTGCAAGCCCTGCACGCGGCCGGCACGCGCCTCGGCATCCTCACGCGCAACTCCAAGCGCAACGCCCTCGCCAGTATCGAAGCGCTCGGTGTCGCTGCGCTCTTCGACGAGGCCCACGTACTCGGCCGTGACGAGGCAGCCTTCAAGCCCGATCCCGCAGGCCTGCACCACTTGCTCGCCGCCTGGGACGCGCGCCCCGAGGACGCCCTCTTCGCCGGCGACGGTCGCTTCGACTTGGAAGCCGGTCGCCGCGCGGGCATTCGCACCCTGTACTTCGACCCCAGTGGTGCCTTCCCCCACAGCGCGCTCGCCGACATGTGTCTCAGCTGCTGGACGCAGCAGCCTTTCGTACAAGCTTGACCGACGGGCAACGAAACAGGCGCAACCCTCTGGCATAGGACATCCCGGCGTCCCCGGCGTCCCCGGCGTCCCCGGCGTCCCCGGCGTCCCCGGCGTCCCCGGCGTCCCCGGCGGGAGCGCCCGCGTCCGTTTCAGCCCTATCCATAAGGTCTTTAGCATGCCCGAAAGCACCCAAGATCTCGCTCGCCGCCTCGACTCCCTCGAACGCCAAAACCGCCGACTGAAGCGTGGCGGGTTCGCGGTCGGCCTGGGCATCGCCGCCCTCGCCCTGCAGTCCTTTACCACCCCCAGCGTCTGCTACGTGGTCTCCGCCGAGCGCATCGTCCTGCGCAACTCCCGCGGCCGCGCGCGCATGGTGCTCGACGCCTATTCCAGCCAGCGGCCCTCCCTGACCTTCAACGACGCCAAGGGCAAGCCCAGCGTGCGTGTTCAGGTCTCCGAAAATGGCAACTTGGACCTGTCCGTCTTTAAGAAGGGGAAGCAGACACCGGCCACCCTTAAGATCGACGGCTCACAGCTGGGCCTGGCAAATTTTTTGACCGGGTCCAAGAAGCAAGCCAGCGACTCCTCGGGCAAGACCCAAGGAATCGACTGAGTCAACCCCGGCCCACCAGTACCCATGCGTAGCCTGCTCCTCGCCCTCACCCTGTTCTGCGTCAGCTATGCCTCCCAACGAAGCCACACCGGCCACCTGCGCCACGTGGTGCTGATCGCCTTCCAAGAGGGCACGGGTCCTGAGCAAATCGCCGCAGCGGAGCAGCAAGCGGCCGAGCTCGCCGACCACATTCCCGAGATCCTGGCGTACGAATGGGGCACGGACATCACGGGCGCGGAGATCGCAGCGGGTTTCACCCACTGCCTCTTCGTGACCTTCGCCGATAACGAGGGCTTGCAAACCTACCTGCCCCACCCCGCCCACCAGGCCTTCGTGGAGCGACACGGTCCGCACTTCGCCAAGGTGCTCGTGGTGGACTACCTTGCTCGCGACTAGCAACGCCCGCCCGAGGACTCCCCTAGCCACGGGCCTGGCCTGTGCGCTGGCGCTATTACTTGCCGCCTGCGACGCGCAGCCTGCCGAAGGAGAACCCCGCGTTGCGCGGCTCAAGCTGCAGCCCGTGGAGCAAGACCAAGGGCCAGCCCAAGCCCAGGAGCTTGCGACCTACGCCATCCCGAATCCCGGCGCGCTCAGCGCCTGGATTCTCGAGGAACCCGGAGCTAGCGCCGTCGCGCGCACGGCCGAGGGCGCCCTGGTATTGGAAGGCGGCGCCAGCCACACCCTGCGCCTGCCCCAGGCCATCGACCCCAGCCGCGTGAATTTGATCCGTGTGGAGCTCGCCTCCCACGGGGACATGACCCTGCGCACGGGACTCGTGCGCTCCGCCAATGGGGACCGCGGCAAGGATCGCGTGGTGGCTGCCGAGGGCTTCGAGGGCATCACACCGGGCAAGCGTCAGGTCGTTGAAATGGACCTGCGCCGGCTGCGCGCCATGGACGAGCCCTTCGATCAAATCCTGCTGGTGGCCAATGGCACGGACCTGTCCTGGTCGTTGCTCTCCGTGGAGTTGGCCTACCGCCCGGAAGACCGCTGGGTTCCGGATCCGCTCGGGCCGGGCAAGCTAATGGTCTCCGGACTCGAAGCACGCCACGCCACGGGCCTCTCCAACCAGCGGCCTTTGATGGCCACGGGCCGCGTGCCGGCGGCCGGCAAGCTCAGCTTCTCCTACGCCTGGCCGGAGCGCATGCCACTGCCTGAGGCATCAGCGCGACTCAAGCTCAGCGTCTTCGAAGGCGACCAGCCACTGCTCCAGGAAAGCTATGCCTTCGACTGGGCCCGCCCCCATTGGATCAGCGCATCGCTAGATCTCAGCGCACAAGCCGGCAAGCAAGTCCGCACGGAATTCGCGCTCGAGCTGGCACCCGATGAACTAGCTGCCTGCGTCCTGGCCGAGGTGCGTCTAGGTGCTCCGCACGAGCAGGCCCCAACGGTCATCCTGATCACCTCGGACACGCACCGCGCCGACCACACAGGCGTATCCAACAGCGGCGTCCCGGTCACGACGCCGCACATCGACGCGCTCGCCGCCCAGGGTATCTACTTCGAAGACGCCCTCTCCAGCAGCAGCGTTACGCGCCCCTCGCACTCGGCCCTGTTCACCAGCATGACCCCGCGCGACACGGGCGTCATCGACAACCTGACCGCCCTCGGCGCCAATGCCGAGACCATCACCGAGCACTTCCACGCCGCGGGCTACGAGACCTGGGCCCTGACAAGCGCGCGCCACTTGGACCCGGTGGGCAGTGGACTCGGCCAAGGCTTCGAGCGCATGACATGGCCCATTAAAGAGCTGGAGCTCAGCGCCGATCAAACCCTCGACACACTGCTCTCTTGGCTTCCGGATGCGCAAGGCCGGCCGCTCTTCGTCTGGGTCCACCTCTTCGATGCCCACCGCCCCTACGAGCCGCCGCAGGAGTACAAGGATGCCTACTACCCAGTGGGCAAGGACCCCTTCAGCGAGGACCTGCCCGAGCCGGACTTCGTGCCGCCGCCGGGTCATCCGCGTCTGCGCGATAAGAACTGGTCGCTCGCACACTACAAGGGCGAGATCAGCTTCCTGGACGAACAGCTCGCGCGCATCCTACGCATCCCGCGCTTCGCGGATGCCATCATCGGCCTGACCGCCGACCACGGCGAGAACCTGGGCGAGCACGGACTCTTCTGGAACCACCGCGGCGTCTACCCCAGCGTGCTGCACGTGCCGCTGATCCTGCGCTATCCGGGCTGCCCACCAGGCGCGCGAGTTAGCGCGGGTGTGCGCCAGATCGACCTCAGCCACACCCTGCTCGCCATCGCCGAAGTACCCGCTCCCGCATTCCCCGGCAACGATCTACGCGACTGGATCCAAGCCGAAGCCCCCATTGGCGAACCGCGCTTCGCGATCTCCTCCGGCGGCGACAACGTGGCGATCATTCACGACGACTGGATGCTGACCCTCAACCTGACCGAGATCCCGAAGAACAAGCGCCCCTACCCCGACGGAACTCACCCGGTCTTTAAGCGCCACGCGCTGGAGCTCTTCAATCTGGCCCAGGGTCCGCGCGACCTCGTCGACTTGGCTGAGCAGGAGCCAGGGCGCACCCGCGCGCTGCGCGCCGCCCTAGTGCAATGGATCAGTGCGCCCTTGGGCGACCTAGGCGATGCTGTGCCCATCTCCCAAAGCTCCGCCGCCGACCTTGCCGCCTTGGGCTACGGCGGCGACGAAGCCCCAGCGGGCGAGCTCTGGGACGCGGACTGCAGCTGCGAGTACTGCCTGCCCTACCGCTGATGCGGACGCGCCCTTAGGCGTGGTCCAGCTCCCCGCTGAGGGTGTTGTTCCCGAAGCTGTTGATGGACACGACCTCTTCCAGGTTGAGGAAACCCATGCGCCCTTGGGCGGGCTTGATGCCCTTGCCCACGGTCACGATCAGCAGCGCCGGAAAGCCCTCCGGCAGGCCGACGATCTCCGCCACCTTGTGCGGGTCGAAGCCGATCATCGGGCAGCTGTCGTAGCCCATGTCCTTGGCCACGAGCATGATGTTCTGGGCAGCGAAGCTAATCGAGCGAATGGCCTCGTCGCGCTGCAGCTGATCGTTCCCGTCGTAGAAGCCGGGGATCATGCCGCTGAACATCTTCTGGATGTCCTCGGGAGCCTTGCGCAGGGTGCGCCCATGGTTCTCATAGCCCTTGAGGTTGCCCGCCAGCACGATCGTCGCGGAGGCATCCTTTAGCTGACCCTGATTCCAACCCGCTGCGCAGATCTGGCCCTGCACCTCCTTGTCAGTGCAGACCACAAAGTGCCAGTTCTGCATGTTGAAAGAGGTCGGCGCGAGCACCGCGCTCTCCATCAAGGTGCGCAGCTCAGCCTCAGAGAAGCTGTGGCTGGGGTCAAAATGCTTGACGGAACGGCGTGCGCGAATGGCGTCGAGGAGGTTCATGGCGCGGAGCCTACCAGAGTCGACCCCGCGGGTGTGGGTCCCGCGGCTTAGCCCCGTTCGTAGGCCTGCTTGAGCCACTTCTTGAGCTCGGCATCAACGTCTTTCTTGACGCCCAGACGCACGCGGTGTGAGCACATGGAATTGAAGCTGCCGGAGGCTTCCAAGCGCTCGCCTGCATCCTCGCCCTTGAGGCACAGGCCCAGGTCCACGCGCGTGGCGGTCGAGGGCTGAATCAGGGCGAACTGCTTGCTCCGGCGCAGGCTCACGTAGCTCTTCTTGGGCGAGACCTCCACGTCCGCGCCGAGCTTCTTGGCTGCGGCGATGAGCGCCTCGTAGATGGGCTTAAGCCCTTCCTTCTTGCCCGCGTACTGGCTCGCCACCAGGTCACCATCGCCCTGAAACTGCGAGCTCGACTGCAGCTGCTCGTGAGCGACCATGTTGGCGAAGCCATGGGTCATCTCGTGCTCACCCTTGAGCAACTTGACGATCTGGCCGTGCTTCTCGAGCTTGCTGGACTTCACGATCTTGAGCCACTGGACCAAGGTCTTGCCGGTCTTCTCCTTCATGTTGGCCTTCATCGAGGCCGCCATCTCTGCGGGACTTGCCATATCTATTCCAATGCTGTGGTTGGGAGTACGGGGTCAGTTGCTCACGCCGGCTTTCGCGGGCAAGGCGCCGAAGCCGGCTTCGAGTGCGCGCCGGTCGAGATCGGGCAGATCGCGCTTCCAGATAACTTCGAGGGCCTCCAACTGCACGTCGATGGCACTCTCCAACTCCACCCGCACGGCCTTGGCTTGCTCCGTGGGTGCGTAGTCGCCAACGGACACGCCGCCGGACAGGGCCGAGAGCTTGTCGTTGAGGCGCACCGGGAAGTTCAGCGGATCCTGCGGGCTCTTATTCTGGGTCTGATAGAGGGCTTCTTCAGCGCCCTTCAATCTCTCCAGCAAGCCGCCAGCCTGCTCGGCCAAGCCCGCGTGCTCCTCGTTCTCTTCGAGACGCTTCTTCAAGCCCTCCAGCGGCCCGCGCACCTCGCGTACCCGGCGAATGGCCTGGTGCATTTCCGTGACCTTGTCGCGCACGCCCAAGAGGAACTGCACCTGCTCGCGAACCTGCTCCGGCGTACTGCTGGAGCGCGGGTCCATCAGCACCTCCAGGTCGATTTCCTGCTCAACTTCGCCGATCTTCATGCGCACCCGGTAGTGCCCTGGCGCGACCATGGGTCCGCCCCGGCCGCCGCTCCAAAGCACCATGTCGGCAAAGTTCTCGGCACCGTCGTAACGCAGATCCCAGGTGAAGCGGTTGAGCCCGCCCTCGAAAGGCAACTGGGCCGAATCGGCTAGGCCATGCCGCATGGCCGCGCCCTCGTCCTCGGCCCCGGGCTCGCGTTCACGGGTGAAGCTGCGCAGCACGAGGCCGTCCTTGTCCATGATGCTGAGCTCGAGCTTCAGCCCCGCGTCCTCGGCTAACTTCGGATCCACGTAGTAGGAGAAGATCGCCCCTGCAGGCGGATTCGTGCCCTCATTCACGGGCTCATCGCGACGTCCGCCGCGCAAGCGATAGGCCGGCCGCGACCAGAAGAAGTGCGAGGGCACCCCAGCCACCGCCGGCGCCCACTGGCGCACGGGCGAAAGATCATCGAGCACCCAGTAGCCGCGCCCTTGGGTGGCTACCACTAGATCGCCGTTCTTGACCTCCAGGTCCGTCACCGGCACCTCGGGCAAGCCGATCTGCAGCGAGTCCCAGTTGGCGCCCTCGTCAAAGCTCA
The DNA here is from genome assembly GCA_047639615.1 of Planctomycetota bacterium. Lineage (GTDB taxonomy): Bacteria > Planctomycetota > UBA1135 > UBA1135 > CAYWNK01. The sequence continues at coordinate 10,111 of JBLIOL010000128.1, forward strand.
CGTACACGCCGCGCTCCGTGCCCGCGTAGAGCAAGCCCGGCCGCGCCGGGTCCGCGCGCAGCACGCGCGTGAAGTGCCCGCGATCGATGCCGTGATCGATGCGCTGCCAGCTCTTGCCGTAGTCCCCCGTATGGAAGAGGTAGGGCTCGAAGTCATCGAGCTTGTAGCGCGTGCCCGCCAGGTACAGCCCGCCCGGCTCGAAGGGATCCAAGTCGATGGAGTTGACCATGGTCCAGGAGGGCAAGCCCTCCGGCGTCACGTTCTCCCAGCTCTCGCCCCCGTCGCGGGTCAAGTGCACCAAGCCATCGTCGGAACCGCACCAGATCACACCCGCCTCCTGCTTCGACTCCGCCACGGCGAAGATCGTGCAGTAGTACTCGACGCTAGTGTTGTCCTGGGTGATCGGTCCACCGGAAGAAGCCTGCTTGGCCTTCTCGTCGCGGGTCAAGTCCGGGCTGATCGCCTGCCAGCTGGCACCCTCGTCGCGGCTACGGAAGAGCGCATTGCCCGCCGCGTAGAGCGTGTTCGCATCATGCGGCGAAAACAGAATCGGGAAGTTCCAGTTGAAGCGATACTTCAGCTTCGCTGCGCCCCAGCCCAAAGGGTTGTCGGGCCAAACATTGACCGCGCGCATCTCACCCGTGCGGTGGTTGATGCGCGTCAGGAAGCCACCGTAAGAACCGCCATAGACAATGTGCGGCTCGCCCGGCTTGGCCACGATGTGGCCACTCTCGCCGCCGGAGGTGGGCTCCCAGTCGCGTGTGCTGATGGCGCTCCCGCTGAAGGAGCGCGAACGAATGCGTACCGCGCTGTTGTCCTGCTGGCCACCGAGGATGCGATAGGGAAAGTCATCGTCCGTGGACAGGCGGTACATCTGCGCCGTGGGCTGATTGGTCTGCGTCGACCAACTCGCGCCACCGTCATAGCTCACATTGGCGCCACCATCGTTGGCCTCGATCATGCGCTGCGGATCCGCCGGATCGATCCACATGTCGTGATTGTCCCCGTGCGGTGTGCGGATCGTCTGGAAGCTCTTGCCGCCATCCTTCGAGTGATGAAACTGCACGTTGACCACATACAGCGCCTCCTCGTCCACCGGGTCCGCGTAGATGCGGCTGTAGTACCAAGCGCGCTGACGTAGGTCGCGCTGCTCGTTAGTGCGCGTCCAGGTCTCGCCGCCGTCCTGCGAGCGAAACACGCCACCCTCATCCGCTTCTACGATGGCGTAGATGTTCTCAGGGTTCGAAGCGGAGACCGTGATGCCGCAGATGCCAATGGGTGCCGCAGGCATTCCCTGCTTCTCATTCAAGCTCTCCCAGCTATCGCCTCCATCCGTGGACTTCCAAAGCCCGGAACCCTCGCCCCCGCTGTCCATGGAGTAGGGCGTGCGCCGAATGCGCCAAGTACTCGCGTAGAGGATGCGCGGGTTGCTGGGATCCATGCACAGATCCGGCGAGCCCACGTTCTCATCCACGAAGAGGATGCGCTCCCAGTTCTCGCCGCCATCGGTGCTGCGGTAGATGCCGCGCTCCTGATTGGGGCCATAGAGGTGTCCGAGCACAGCCGCGTAGACCACGTCCGCGTTCTTGGGATGGATGTGGATGCGCGTGATGTGACGCGAGTCCGCCAGACCCACGTGCTTCCAAGTCTTGCCCGCATCGGTCGAGCGCCACATGCCATCACCGTGCGAAACGTTGCCGCGCACGGTCACTTCGCCACCACCGGCGTAAACCACGTTCGGGTCCCAGGCGGAAACGGCAACGGCGCCGATAGAGCCACCGAAGAAACCGTCCGAGACGTTGTTCCAGTGCAGGCCGCCGTCACCCGTCTTCCACACGCCGCCGCCGGCCGCGCCGAAGTAGTAGGTGTCGCGGTCCGCCGGCAAGCCAGCTACGGCGGCCGAACGTCCGCCGCGATAGGGGCCGACCTCGCGCCACTCGAGCGCCTCCCAGAGTCCCTGGTCGAAGGCGGAGGGCGAAGGCTCAGCAGCCTCCTGAGCAAAACTCGTCCGCGAACAAACGACGGACAGACTGAGAACCAAACAAGCGATAGGGAAACGCATCAGGTAGGCAGGGCTTGGGGAATAGGGGTGGGCACATACTAGTGCCCTGGCAGCCTTCTCGCGTCGATATGTACTCGGGTACTACACGATGCAAAGCGAGGGGGTTGCTGGGGACGGGCGCTAGGGACCGACGGCGCCCGGCCGCAGGCCGGGAGCTGGCGAAGGGAGGGTCGGGAAGCTGTGAAGTGCTGGGGCCGTTTGCCGCTTCTGAGAATTGAGCGCGCCGGAGCCGGCCTCCGGCCGGGGGGCGAGTGGGGTTGCTCTGCGAGAGCGCAAAACCAGCATACCAGGGGCACGGATCACTCCTCCAACGGAGGTCAACTCGAACCTAGCGATGAGGGCCGACGATGGTTTGTTGCCGAATCAAGATCTGCGTGATCAGCACGCGTCGACTTCCTGCACTTCCTCCCCCTGCTCCTCCCTCGTCTGCGCGCCCCGGCCAGAGGCCGGCTCAGGCACTCGCGAGCTTCAGCTCCAGCAAGCACCCCTAGCGCTCCAAGCCTCCCCGACCCTCCCATCGCCAGCCTCCGGCCTACGGCCGGGCGCCGTCGGCTCCGACCTGCATCTAGCGTTCAGAACACCAAGTGCTTCAGCCACGACCCACTCGCGGCCACTCGCGGCCACTCGCGGCCAGTCGCCCCTAATTGGGCTGCCAGCCCGCCTGGGCCAGGCGCTCGATCACGTGCCGATACTCGCGTTCTAAACCGTCCACCAAAGCACCCGTTCCGCGTGCGGCCTCGGGAATCACATCCCAGGTGTAGGTCTCGATCTCCACGTGCAAGTCGGTCGTACCCCAGCCCTCGGGAGCGGCCAAAGCCGCCGTGAGCACACCGTCAGCAAAGCTGCGCGTCGTCGCTAATCCCGCCACCGAATCCAAATCCACCGGCACGTGAAAGTGACAGCGCCATTCTTCGCAGGCGAGCCAAGCATCCAGGGCCGCCGACACCTCGGGCAGGTCGCTGGCGGCCATGCTCAGGCCCGGGCCGCGGCCGCTGACCTGATGCAGGTAGCGCGGCTCGGCCATGTTCAGAAGTTGCTGCGCGGCATCACGTTGTTCGCGCGGATGCTCCAAGCGTAGGGCGCTAGAAAACTGCAGCTTGCCGCATGCGCCGCCGACCTGCGCCAAGCGCCAAGCCTCCGCCGGCGCCTCGAATTCCACCGCCGTGTGGCAGGCGTCCAAGCAGGTCCCGAGGTGCCGTGCCGCTAGAGCGCCAGCATCCGCCAGACCTGCTTCGCGCATACGCTTCTCGGCACGCATGCGCGTCACCACAAGGAACTCCGCCAGCTCAGCCGAGTTGCCCGAGCTCGCGCGCGGCTCCGCCTCCAGCGAGAGCACGATGCGCCGGCCCGTCGCCGCCTCCATGCGCGCCAGCTCCTCACACACGGCCGCGAAGCCTTGCGAGTAAGCGTGCAAGGTGCTCGGTCCCTCGCTCCAAGCGCCGTAGCCACCCGGATGCGTGCTGATCGAGATGTGCCCCGTGTCCTGCGCATCCGACAGAGCCGCGGCTACGCGCGACACATCGATACTGAACTGCACGCGCTCGGGATCGTCCCAGGCCGGGTGATAGACCTGCTCCTTCAACCCATCGCGATGAAAGCCGCCATGGGGAAAGGCGTTGTAGGTGAACGGCACCAGCTCGCGCTCCCCGAGG
>JBLIOL010000129.1:0-13814 GCA_047639615.1 Planctomycetota bacterium
TGAACGCCAAGGTCATCTTCAAGCTCGCCGAAGGCTGGTCGCCGGAGTGGCCGCCCTTCGATACGGATGAGCAAGGGCGCGTGACCTTCCAGGCCCCTGCCGCGGAGTTACTGGTGTCCGTGGAGAAGGCTGCCTTCAAGCTCAGCGAGCCTACGGTCTGGCGCCCCGCCAGTGCGGATCGCCTCTTCCGGCAGCTGAAGGAGATCACACCCCAGGGCCAATCCGCGCGCGCGCTCTACAAGCATGCCTATAACAAGTGGCGCACGCCCCTGCCCCGCGCGCGCGGCTTCCTCGCCATAGACATGTGGACCTCGGATGTGGAGGCCAGCCTGGAACCGGCGGGCGCGCGTGTGATCGAGGTGCTCGACAGTGAGCACGACTTCCCACTGATCAACGCACGCGTCACCGCACGCCACGGCGGCCTAGACCCGGGACGAGCGATCGAGGCCACCGACCTAAACGGTCGCGCGGTTGTGGCGCTGATGGACTGTGAGTGGCAGCCCATGGTGTTGACCGTCAGCTCCCCCGGCTACGTGCCGCGCACCTTCTCGCTGGGCCCGCGCACACCCCAAGAGTGCTCCCTGCCCCTGCGGGTCAAGCTGACGGAAGAGCGCGACGGACGCCTTGCCTCCGACCAATCCGAAGGCGGACTGGTAACGGACGCGCGCGGCCCAGCGATCGCGCGTGTGGACCTGTACGACAACACCTCAAGCCACGCCAAGCGACTCTGGAGCGGCCGCTCCGATGCGGAAGGGGTGCTCAGCTTCAACCTCAGCCCAAAGCCCAGTCTCGCCGTGTTTGCACTGCAAACCAACGAGCACACCGGCCTGGTCATCGGCGGCTACAGCCTCGGTCCGCTGCCCAGTTCTGCGCTCATGCCCAACGACCACTTGGAGGTCCACCTGGAAGCTCCGGTGCACATGAGCCTGAGCCTAACCGCCCTAGAGAGCGGCCGGCCCTACAGACTGAACTGGACCGTGCGTCCCTTCGAGGGCGCGAAGGTCCTAGCCCGCGGACAGGTCTCGGTTGATCCGGACCATGGTGGCCGCTTCGATCTAGACCTGCCGCTACCGGCCGACTGGATCCTAGAAGCCCAAGTCTTCGGCGCCTCGGTGGGCCACGGCCCGGCCATGGCTTTCACCCAGCCGAACTTCGATCAACCCTACGCGTCCACGCGCCCCACCTGGGATGCATGGAAAGCCGTCTCCGATGAGGTCAGCCAAAAAGCCACGGCCAGTCGGCGTAAGTTGTTCCTCGTCGTGCGCCGTCGCGTGGACCTGAGCGGAGTGGTGCGCGAGCTGCCTTACTACCCGGAGGACGTCTACCTCGCCGCAATGAGCAGCGTGGGCACCTGGTACTCCGAAGTGAGCGGCAATGGCTGGTTCGCCTTCCGCGAGCTGCCCGTCGGCGACTACCGCTTGGTGCTCTACCAACGCCCCAACCGGGAGCAAGGTCCACAGCTTGAGCACACGCCTGGGGACGTCCATGGCACGCTCAAGCTCGAATTGAATCAGGCCCGCCACGATGCGGAGATTACCTGGATCGCACGCTAAGGCTCGAGCTGGTCCTGCGCGCCACAGCCTGCCAAGTCCGCGGGCTAGGCTGCTCGGCGCCCACGTTGGGCGTAACCTAGCACCAGCCCTAGCCTAGGACAGGCAAGTAGGGCAGCATCCCTCTGGGGCCGGTGTGGCGCCGGCTTGGTATGCTGCTGTCAGGAGAATCCAACATGCTCGTCTTCGCCCTCAGCCTCTTGCTGGCCCCCGCCGCGCCAGCAGCAGCACCGATCGCACCGGCAGCCCTCGTCCAACAGGACACGGGCCCCGGTAAGTCCGCGGTGACCAAGACGGTTACGGAGTTGCGCATGGCCTTCAAGGGCAAGGACCCGGTTGCGCGCATCAACGCCCTGCGCCGCGCCATCGACGTGCCCCATGCCGACGTGGTCAAAGCCGTTGAGCCGGCCCTCAAGAGCGACCAAGACGACGTACTGCGCGCGGGCATCGAGACCCTGGGTCGCATGCAACACGAGCAAGCTCTCGAGCGTCTGCTGCAATACGCCAAGCGCCAGAAAAAGAGCCTGCAGAAACTGCCCGAGCTAAACATCCTGCTGGTCAAGTCCATCGGCCGGCATGGCAGCTTGAAGGCCTTGGGCTACCTGACCGACAAGCTCTTCAGCGAGCGCGAGACCACCGTTATCAAGGCGCGCATCGTGGCCCTCGGCAAGATCCGCGACCGCACGGCAGTCAATGCACTCTTCGCCCAGCTAAAGACCGCCGACCGCCGACGCATCACGACGGTCATGCGTTCGGTTCAGATCGCGCTGGCGCGCCTGACAGGCCGCGACGAGGGAACCGGACAAGACCGCTGGCAGGCCTGGTGGCGCGGGGTGCCCAAGGACTGGGTGGTCAGCACCAAGCCGGCGCCCATGCCCGAACAACTGCAGCGTTCCTGGGACGGCTACTGGGGCAACCAACGCAAGTACATGCGCAAGAAGCCTCGTGATGAACGCGGGCAGGACGGCGAGACCGACGGCACGCCCGCGCCCGCCCATTCAGCGTGAAGATCGAACCCGAGCCCCAGAACTTCGACCCCGAGGGCTTCGATCAGCAGGCTAATGCTGAGGCCCTGCGCTCCGGCGTGCGCCTCTTTAATGCCGGCGAGTATCACGCCGCCCACGAGGAGTTCGAGCGTTGCTGGCTGGCGAACGAGGCCGGTGACGCCGACTTCTACAAGGGCCTGGTGCAGGCCTCGATCTGCATGCACCACCTGCGGCGCGACAATCCCGAGGGCGCGACCAAGCTCTACCGCGGCCACCGCCGGCTGCTAGGCGCCTACCTGCCGACCCAAGCTGGACTCGACGTGGCGGCGCTCCTGGGGCAGATGCAGACCGCGCTCGCCCCGGTGCTGCGCGGCGGCGAAGCCGACCCCGGCTTTCAGCCGCAGATGGAACTTGGCGAGAGTCGGTAACCACGCTGCCCTAGGAGCGGTCCAGGGTGCGTGCAAGCACCCCCCACCGATCCCCTCGTTCTCACCCCCAAGAGTCCCTCCTGGCCGGCAGGCCTATTCCAGGCAACGCCGCCGCCGGAGAGGATCTGGGTCCGCGGCCGCAGCGAACTGCTGGCTCCCTGTCCAGCGGTGGCGATCGTCGGCAGTCGCGCCGCGACGCCCTACGGCCAGCAGCAGGCCTGGCGTTTTGCCCATGACCTGACCCGCATGGGCGTACTCGTGGTCAGCGGCTTGGCTCGCGGCGTCGACGCCGCCGCCCACGCGGGTGCCTTGGATGCGGGCGGCGGAACCATCGCCGTGCTGGGCTCCGGGGTCGATCGCCCCTGGCCCAAGACACCCTTGGTGGAGCGTGTGGCGCGCGAGGGTCTGTTGCTCTCGGAGTATGCCCTCGGCCAAGGCCCCAGACGGCATCACTTCCCCCTGCGCAATCGACTGATCGCCGCCCTGACGGACGCGGTGCTCGTAATCGAAGGCGCGCACGTTTCGGGCTCTCTGATCACCGCCCACTGGGCCGCCGACATGGGCCGCGAGGTGTTCGCTCTGCCGGGCCGCGTGGACCAGCCCCTGGCCGCTGGAACCCTGCGACTGGTACGCGAGGGCGCCTCGCCCGTGGGCTCCCCGGCGCAGCTCATGGAGGACCTCTATGGCCACGGTTCGTCCCAAGCCCTGCCCGCGCCCGAAGGGCCGCAGGACGCCCTGGGCAGTGCCTTGATGGAGGCGCTGATCGGAGAGACCCTAGGTTCAGAAGAGCTGGCAACACGCACGGAGAAGCCGTTGGAGGACGTGCTCGGGCGGCTGGTGGAGCTGGAGTTGGATGGCCTCCTGCGGCGTGCGCCGGGTGGGCTCTACCAACGCCGTCAGTCCTCGTCGTCCTCGTCGTCCTCGTCGTCCCCGCCCGCGTAGCCCATCTCGGTCAGGTGATCGATCATGGCCGCGTCGAGTTCCGGAGCCAGCATATCGGCCGCCAAGGGTTGCACCGCGCGGATGCTCTCGAGCAGCTTCAGCAGCCGCAGCACCTGGTCCGGGTGCTGCTGCGAGAGCTCCACTTGATCCAAGGGATCCTCCAGCGCGTTGAAGAGCTCCGCCTGCTCGGTGCCATCGTTGAAGATCAGCTTCCAGCCCCCATCCACCACGGCCCACAGGAGCGGCTCGTGATTGGGCTTACGCCGTTGGGCGAAGAGTGGCCGCTGCTCGAGGGACTCGCCGCGCATGGCGGGCAGGAGCGAGCGACCGTCACGCGCCTGGCCATCCTCGAAGCCGAGCACATCCGCCAGGGTCGGCAGCACATCGATCAGGCTCACGGGCACATCCAAGCGCGTGCCTTGATCGGTAAGGCCCGGCACATGCCAGAGCATGGGCACGTTCATCAGCTCCCCGTAGAGCCGATAGCGATGGCCCTTGCCGCCGTGATCGCCAAACTCCTCGCCATGATCAGCGATCACCACGATGATCGTGTCCTCACCCCAACCCAAGCTAGCGCCCAAGCTGGCCAGCATCTCGTCCAAGGCGCGAATCTCACTGTCGTAGCGATCGCGGGGCGCACGGCTGCCGCCCGAGATCTGCTCGTGCCAGGGTTCGCGCGCGGTGTAGGGCTTGTGCACATCGTTGAAGTGCAGGTACCAAAAGCTCGGCTGCGAAGGGTCGCGCTCCTCAGCCCAACGGGCCAAGGACACCTGCAAGTCTTCCGCGGGTGCTTTGATCACGGACTCAAAACGGTCGAAGCCACGAGCGAAGCCGCGCGCCTTGGAGACGTTCAGATTCGAGCCCACCGCGAAGGTCTGGTAGCCATGCTCGGCGAAGAGCTCCGACATGGTGGCCAGGTCCTTCGGCAGTTTCGAGAGCTCGGGCGCAGGCTCGTCGCTCTCCTCTTCACCGTCGACTCTGCCGTAGGCGTTGTAGCCCAAGGTCACCCCGTGGCGCGGCGGGTACAGCCCGGTGAAGACCGAGGCCGTGGCCGGTGCGGTCCACGAGGAGGTCGAGTAGGCGCGCTCGAAGACCGCCGACTGGTCAGCCAGGGAGCGCAGGTAGGGCGCGGTCTCGCGCTCGTACCCGTAGAGGTCCAGATGATCCCGGCGCAGGGTGTCGATCAGCACCACCGCCACGTCGGGCCGCGGCGGGGTCGGGGGCGCGGGCTCGCCGCAGGCGCTGAGGCCCAGGACCAAAAGGCCCCACAGGTAGGTGGCGGCGACGCGCATAGTGACGTCCGAGTCAGTTGATCGAGGCGAAGGTGTGTTCCGCCACGAGCATCAGGACCGCCACGAGTGCACAGCCGCCGATGAAGGTCGTCCAGCGGCGTGGGAAGCTCTTGAGCGCTTTGGCGTCGTCGGCCTCGGAGAACATGCAGGAGACCATGACGATGATCGTGCTGGCCGCCAGGAAAAGGCCAAGGTGGAACCAGATGTCTTTCATGCGTTGGACTCCTCAAGGTCAGCGTTCGAGGGAGCCTGCGCGCTGGCCAAGGGACGCTCAAGGATCTTGGCCTCACTCCAGCCGTAAGCATCGAGCATGCCGAGCACATTGAGCATGCCCGCCACACAGCCGAGAACAACGCCGGCATCCGCGTAGGCGATGTCGGTGGTCATGCGCGGGTGTCCGTACCAGAACTCGAGCGCCACAGCCGGCAGTCCGAGCAGGAACTGTCCGGCCCAATAGTAGAAGTGTCGCTCGCGGTCGAGGTTGGCGCCCTCGCCCAGGGTACTGCCGATGAAGAAGAGCCCTACCAAGCAAACGAAGAGCAGCAAGCCGCGCACGCGGCGCCCTTGCAGGACCTGGCCGAGGCCGGGGATCAGGAAGCTGGCCGTGGCTGCTACGGCGGGCCCGATGGGCGCCACGCCGGTGGCCTTGCGGCGCCGCGCTTCGAAGTGTGCGTGTGATGCGAGCAGGATGTTGAGCAAGCCGCTCATGGCGGTCAGGGTCGTGCCCAGATCCATGCTCGCCGGCCAGGGGCGCGGGAAGGACTCGCCGTAGCCGTACTGGGCTTGGTGCAGCAAGAGCGCGCCCAAGTTGCCCATCTCCGGAGCCAGCACGGCGGCGAAGCGGGTGCGCATTTCGGCCGGCAGGTACTCCAGGAACATGCCGCCCGAGAGCATCACGCCCGCCAGGTACAACAGCTCGATCAGCACGAAGGCAAGGATGGCCGTGCGTACCTTGCCCAAGTACAGGTGGCCGGCGCCGGGCACGAACCAGGTGAGCAGAGCAGCCACCGCGGGCTCTCCCCCACCAGGGGCTTGTTTGGCCTGGGCCTTGGAATCCGGAATGGGCATGTGGCGAAGGTTGTACCAAGGGGGCTCCCCCGGCGCACGGCCCGGATACCATGTGCACATGGCTTACGAGCACCGTCTGCGGGTCCGCTACGGAGAGACCGACCAGATGGGCGTGGTTCACCACGCCAACTACCTGCTCTATATGGAGGAGGCCCGCACCACCTTCATGAGCCACATGGGCTGCTCCTACCGTGAACTGGAGGAGACCGGAGTGGGCCTGCCCGTGCGCAAGTGCGACCTGCGCTATCGGGCCTCTGCGCGCTACGAGGACGACATACTGGTCATCCTGACCGTCACCAAGACGGGCGCAGCCTCGGTCACATTCGGCTACGAGCTGCAGCGTGAGCCGGACGGGCTACGGCTGGTGAGCGGTACGATCGAGCTGGCCTGCGTGGACCTGACGGCCACTCCAGCCAAGCCACGCATGCTGCCAGAGGAGCTGCGCGAGCTCTTCAGCCAGATATAGGTCCTAGGCGGGCTCAGGGCGCCAATCGTCGTCAATGTCCGCCTCTTGGCCCTTCAGAAGCACCAGGTTGGGCCTCAGGGCCTCCTTAATGTCCTCGGGCAGCAGACCGGGCTGGAAATCCAGCACTCGATCGGCGCAAGGCCGGCAGTTCTTCCCCTCGGCTTCCTGATTGAGGACGGGCGGGTCCTGAACATTGCAACCGCACTGGAAACAGACAATGGGGTTCGAATTGGTCATAGCAGGGCTTAATCGGCCCCGGGGCACCCGTAGCTTGAGGGGATCCCACGCGGGTCTGCGCCCAGTCCCAGACCCTCGCCCGCGACCAACCAACTCTCACGCCAACGTCAGACTTTTTGGCCTCTAGGGCCGCCTCAGGCCCCAAAGCAGGCTATACTGGAGGCGGTCGCGGGATGAGATATCACCAGCGACCCTCAATTTGCCGGTAAATCGCACCTTTGAGGTGCGTTTCGCAGTCGAAAGACCAAGATAACCAGCTCACACCGCCATGCTAAAGCTCACCAAACGCACCGAATACGGGTTGATCGCCCTAGTTGACCTGGCCCGCCGGCCGGGTCAGGTGGTCAGCATGCGTGAGATTGGCGAGCGCCACCCGGTCCCCAAGAGGCTGACCGGCGAGGCCCTCAAGGCCCTGGCCCACGCCGGAGTCGTCGAATCTGCTCGCGGAGCCGGCGGCGGCTTCTGGCTGACACGCTCCCCCGAGGAGATCAGCCTGGGCGAAGTGGTCGCCGCCTTGGAAGGCGCGCCCGTGCTCACCAGTTGTGAAGACCTAGGCGCCTCCCACAAGGACGGCTCCTGCGAGGTGGAGGGCAACTGCCCCATCCGCTCCCCACTACAGAACATTCGTCAGGGCATTTGGACCCTCATGCAGGACACCTCCCTGCGCTCACTCATGGGCGCCGCTCCCCTGCTGCCCGATCCGGTTCCCACGGACCTAACCGCATGAAAACTCCCGTCTACCTGGACTACCAGGCCACCACCCCGGTGGACCAGCGCGTGTTCGACAAGATGGCGCCGTACTTCCTCGAGAACTTCGGGAACGCCGCCAGCCGCAACCATGCCTTTGGCTGGAGCGCGGAAGAAGCCGTCACCAAGGCTCGCGAGCACTGCGCTGCGCTGATCGGTGCCTCCCCCAAGGAGATCGTCTTCACGTCGGGCTCCACCGAAGGCATCAACCTCGCCATCAAAGGCGTGGCCGAGATGTACGGCTCCAAGGGCAAGCACATCATCACCAGTCAAGCCGAGCACAAGGCCGTGCTCGACACCTGCAAGCACCTCGAAAAGCAGGGCTTCGAAGTCACCTACTTGCCCCCGGACGGCAAGGGTCGTCACTCGGTCGAGCAGATCGAAGCAGCCATGCGCGACGACACCATCCTGGTGGCGATCATGTGGGCCAACAACGAGATCGGCACGCTCAACCCCGTGCACGAGATCGGCGCCATGTGCAAAGCGCGCAAGGTGATCTTCTTCACGGACGGCACCCAAGCCGCGGGCAAGATCCCGGTGGACGTGCAAGCCGCGAACGTCGACATCCTGTGCCTCTCCGCCCACAAGATCTACGGACCTAAGGGCGCCGGCTGCTTGTACGTGCGCCGCCGCAACCCGCGCGTGCGTTTGGTCGCTCAAATGGACGGCGGCGGTCACGAGCGCGGCATGCGCTCCGGCACCTTGAACGTACCCGGCATCGCCGGCTTGGGCTGGGCCTGCGAGATCGCACGCCAAGACCTAGAAAAGGACATCGCCCACACAGGCGGCCTGCGCGATCGCTTCGAGAAGCGCGTTTTCGACGCTCTCGACCACGTGCACATCAACGGTGACAAGGATCACCGCCTGCCCTCCTGCTCGAACCTCTCCTTTTCCTATGTGGAAGGCGAGAGCATGATCATGGGCATCAAGGACCTGGCGGTTTCCTCCGGCTCCGCCTGCACCTCAGCCAGCCTCGAGCCCAGCCACGTGTTGATGGCCATGGAGGTCGGCGACGAACTCGCTCACAGCTCGATCCGCTTCGGCTTCGGCCGAGGGACCACCGAGGAGGAGGTCGACTTCGCTGCCGACCAAGTCATCGAATCGGTCAACAAACTGCGCGAGCTATCACCCCTCTACGAGATGGTGCAAGAAGGCATCGACCTCTCCTCGGTGCAGTGGACCAGCCACTAGCCTCACCATTCACAACAGCAAGAGACAACAATCATGGCATACAGCGACAAGGTCCTAGACCACTACAACAACCCGCGCAACGTCGGCTCCATGGACAAGAAGTCCAAGGAAGTCGGCACCGGCGTCGTCGGCGCACCCGAGTGCGGCGATGTGATGAAGCTTCAGATCGAGGTGGAAGGCGATCGCATCGTCGACGCCAAGTTCAAGACCTTCGGATGCGGCTCGGCAATCGCCAGCTCCTCCCTTGCGACGGAATGGATCAAGGGCAAGACTCTCGACGAGGCGCTCTCCATCGACAACGTCGCCATCGTGCAGGAGCTATCCCTCCCGCCGGTCAAGATTCACTGCAGCGTGCTTGCCGAGGACGCCATCAAGGCGGCCATCAGCGATTACAAGATCAAGCAGGGCGAGTAGCCCCTTCCACCAACAACAGGATCAACCATCATGCCCGTTCTCATTACCGAGCGTGCCGTCGCAGAAGTGCGCCGGATCATCACTGACCAGGAGCTTCCCAATGCCACTGCCCTGCGCGTAGGCGTCAAGGGCGGAGGCTGCTCGGGCTTCTCCTATACCCTGGGCTTCGACGACTCCGTCAACGAAGTGGACCAGATCAACGAGGTCGACGGCGTGCGCGTCATCTGCGACCCCAAGAGCTTCCTCTACCTCAACGGTACCCAGGTCGATTTCGAGGAGAGCCTAATGGGCCGTGGCTTCAAGTTCACGAACCCGAACGCCTCCAAGAGCTGCGGCTGCGGCGAGTCCTTCAGCGTCTAGCAGCGACTTCGACCTAGCCCGGTGAGCACCTCCGTCCCCTGCCCCCAATGCGGGGAGCCCCTGCGCACCCCCTTGGGTTGCCAAGCCTGCGGCGCATTGCTGCCCTGCGAGCCCACGCCGAACCCCTTCGAGGTATTCGGGCGTGAGCCTGGCTGGGAGGTGGAGCCTGGACCGCTGAAGAAGCAGCTCCTGGAGCTCGCGCGCCTCTGCCACCCGGACTTCCACGGTCTGGCCAACTCCGCGCGGCAGCACCTAGCGGAACAACACTCGGCCCTGGTCAACCACTCCCACGAAGTCCTCGCGCGCCCCTTCCTGCGCGCCGACTGGCTGCTGCAACACCTCGGCGGCCCGACCGAAAAAGAGGAGCGCCAAATGCCCCAGGCCTTTCTCATGGAGGTCATGGAGTGGAACGAGCAAATGGACGACGCCTCGCAAACGCCGCCCGCCTCACCCGAGCGCGAAGCACTCAAAGCCCTCACCGAACAACTCAGCGCCGAGCGCACGCAGCACCTCGAGTCCATCGGATCGAACCTCACCCCGCTGCCCGCCCCCGGCGCTCCGATCCTCACTTCAGTACGCCGCGAGCTAAACGCGGTGCGCTATCTCTCTCGCGCCCTCTGGCGCATTCGTGACCTGCGCCTGGCTGAAAGCCTCGCCCAATAGAACCATGGGTTACATCGAGCTCGACGTCCTCGACAGCGGACCGAAGCACATTGTCATCGGCATCGACCTAGGCACCACCAACTCCCTAGCCGCCATCTGGGAAGATGGCCGCCCGCGCATCCTCGCGCCGGAAGGCGAGTCACCCTTGGTGCCTTCGGTGATCTATGTGCCCGAAAAGGGCCTGCCCCTGGTGGGCGCCAATGCCAAGGCCTTCGCCCTGGTGGACCCCACCCACACCATCTTCAGCGTCAAGCGCTTCATGGGGCGCAGCGTGAGCGAGCTCAAGCTCGACCTCGAGACCCTGCCCTACGAGGTCAAGGACGAAGCCGGCCTCGCGCGCCTGGTCGTGCGCGGACGCGAGACCACGCCCCAGCAGCTCTCGGCCCTGATCCTCGGCGCCGTCGGCGAGAAAGCCATCCGCGCCATGGGCAACGCGATCATCAAGGCCGCCGTGATCACCGTGCCGGCCTACTTCGACGACGCCCAACGCCAAGCGACCCGCGACGCCGCCAAGCTGGCCGGCATCGAAGTCCTGCGTCTCGTCAACGAGCCCACCGCCGCAAGCTTGGCCTACGGCCTCGACCAAAAGGAAGCCTGCACCGTAGCCGTCTACGACCTCGGCGGCGGCACCTTCGACGTGTCGATCCTGACCATCGAAGAGGGCGTCTTCCAGGTCAAGAGCACCGGCGGCGACACCCAACTGGGCGGCGACGACTTCGACCGCGCCCTGGTGGAGATGATCCGCCGCAACCTGAAGGACGAAGTCTCCCCGGAGAAGCTCACCGACCCCAGCTTCCTGCAAGCGGCCCGCATGGAAGCCGAGAAGTGCAAGATCGCGCTCTCGAAGGACCCCGAGTACCGCCTGCGACTAGCCCTCCCCGAGCTCGGCATCGACTTCGCACGCAACGTCCTGCGCGAGGAATTCGAAGCCCTGATCGAGCCCCTCATCCGCAGCACCCTCGACACCTGCCGCCGCGCCCTCGTGGACGCCGAACTCGGCACCGAACACATCGACGAAGTCGTGCTGGTCGGCGGCTCCACGCGCATCCCGATCATCCGCCAGAAGATCCAAGAACTCTTCGGGCGCGTGCCGCACACCTCGCTCGACCCCGACCAGGTCGTAGCCCTCGGTGCCGCGGCCCAAGCAGAAGTGCTCATGGGCGGAACGCGCGACATCCTCCTGATGGATGTAACCCCGCTCTCCCTCGGTATGGAGACCATGGGCGGCGCCGTAGCCAAGATGATCGAGCGCAACTCGACCATCCCCTGCAGTCACACCGAGGGCTTCACCACCTACGCCGACGGACAAACTGGCATCGACTTCCAAGTGGTCCAAGGCGAGCGCGAGATGGCTAGTGACTGCCGCAGCCTCGGGCGCTTCAAGCTCACCGGCATCCCGCCCATGGCCGCCGGCATGGCGCGCGTAGCCGTGCGCTTCCACCTCGATGCCGACGGCATGCTCACAGTCACCGCCAAGGAAGAGTCCACCGGCGCCCGCGCCGAGATCGAGATGCAGCCCTCCCACGGCCTGGCCGAAGGCGAGGTCGATACCATGCTCTCCGCCGGTTTCACCCACGCCGCCGAAGACTTCGACAGGCGCCGCGTGGTCGACCTGCAAGCCGAGCTCGGCATCATGCTCGCGGCCATCAAAAAGAACTCCGCCACCGCCGCCGAGCGCCTCGACAAAGAGTCCAAGGAAGACCTCGACGTCTCCGTGCTAGCCGCCGAAGCCGCCTGCAAGCTCGACGACCTAGCCCTAGTCCAAGCCGCCCGCGACTCCCTCGAACAAGCCAGCCTGCCCCTAGCCGCCGTCCTCATGGACAATGTGGTCAAGGACGCCGTCTCCGGCAAGAAGCTCGCCGACCTGTAGAGGTCGGATCCTACGGGCGCCGCATGCGCCCCTTTCGACATCGGTACTTACGGGCGCAGGATGCGCCCGTAACACAGACTCTTGTAGGTGCGCAGGAGTACGTCCGTCGTGGGCACCGGCAAGTCCAAGGGCACGCGCACCGTGGCCGCGTCCTGATCAAAGGGCGGGTGTTCCTTCCCGCGCCAAAGGTCTGGCCATAAGCGCTTGGGTGCGTTGACGAAGATCTGCTCCGGTGTGCCGAACTCGTCCCAGTATTCGTGCAGCTTGGCGTTTACCTCATCCACCAGTAGCCGCGCGTTCTGAAGCCGTAGGCGCGAGCCGTAGCGCGATTTGCCCTTGGCAGCCAGGTAGCCCGGCTGGGCCTTGCCCTTGCCGCGCACCACATAGCGCTTGAGGGTCTTGGTGGTGAGCGCCTCGCCGCCCTCAAACATCCCCAGGGATGCCGCACCCGCCTGCAGCAAAATCAGACAGTGCAGTCCGGGTTCCACAGGCAACCCAGCCAGGTACTGAGCGAAGGCATCAGCACTCCCCGCCCCCGCCCGACGAGCCGCGCTCTCCGCAGCACTCCCCCCGTAGGGACGCGCGCCAGCCGCAGGCTTGCGCCATGGATACACCAAGGGCGGAACGACTCGCAGACCCGGCCCTTCGAAGAACTCGCCGTCAGCTTCTAGACTGAGGGAGCCCTCAGCCAACAGGGCTCGCAAGCGCTCAGCGCACTCCGACCAGTGGAAGCTCTCGGGTTGCGGTTGGGGATCCATGGAAGACGATGTGCCTCAGAACCCAGCCGGCTTCCGAAACACGTGGGCCAAGGTACCGCGCCCTGGCACCTAGCCCAGCCAAGAACCACCCACGCCCGACTAGAATCTCAGCACGTATGAAAGACCAGAGTCAGTACATCATTCGCGGAGCCCAGGGCGACCGGGAGCTAGGAGCCATCCTCGCCCTGCAGGCCGAGAACCTAGGCCGCAACCTGACCCAGACCCAACGGGACCAGCACGGCTTCGTGACCCTAGAGCACCACCTGGACCTACTGCGCAGCATGAATATCCCATGGCACCACAGCATTGCCATGCAGGGAGAGGATGTGGTTGGCTACGCCCTGGTCATGGCACCAGAGTTATCCAGAACCCTCCCGGAACTAGTGACTCTCGTAGAACGCCTACAAGACCTCACCCATGACGGCGTCCAACTGGCTAACTCACGCTTCTACATCATGGGCCAAGTTTGCGTAGCCGCAGGACACCGCGGCCAGGGCCTAATCGCCCAGCTATACCAGCACCAGCGCGAGCAGATGGCCCCCGACTTCGAGTACGCCGTCACCGATGTGAACGCCAACAACCCGCGTTCCCTACGCGCTCACGAACGCACGGGCTGGAAGGTCATCGACCGTTACGAAGACGACGCCCAGACCTGGGTCATGCTGCTCCTGCCCCTGGCCAAACCAGCCTAATAGCGCCCCGCCCGGAGCAGCCATATCGCACGGCGACGACTTTGCATGGACATAAAAAAAGACACCATCCGAGGATGGTGTCTTTAATAAAACCCGGCAATTACCTACTTTCGCGCTTACGCACTATCATCGGCGATATCTGCTTGACGA
>JBLIOL010000130.1:0-13752 GCA_047639615.1 Planctomycetota bacterium
CATCGCATGAGCTTGAACAGCGGCGATCACCCCTGCCGAAGTGCCACCATAGATGACCAGGTCGTAGGGCTCGGCCCGTTCTTGGTCGGCCTGACCCCAGAGAGGAGTGAGCAGCACCGATTGCAGCAAGACACAGATCAGCATGGCTCGCAGGGGATTCGTCATGCGCTCGATCCTAACTTGATTCGGGCAAACTCAATGCACCGTTTTCGGGCCGTAGCGAACGAGCAAGGCCGCGTGGTCGGACGGAAAGCGCAGGGTGTGTTGATCGATGACGCGCGCCTCTACCACCCGCAGCTTCCCCAGCGTGTCGTAGACATAGTCGATGCGATCTTGCTGCTGCTCTGGAAAGCGCGGCGACCAGGTGCGATCGCGCGCTCGACGAACCACGGGATGGAGACTGCGGTAGGCATCCCGGAACCCGCGACTGCCGAGGACTTGCGTCGTAGGCCAATCGATCACGTGGCCATACTGGGCGCTGGCCTTCTCCGTGTAATCCAGGTGGGACATGCTGTTGAAGTCCCCCGCAATGACGATGGGAAGGTCGGCCATTCCGATCTCCGTCAATCGCGGTCCGATCTGGTCCATGATCTGCTCGAGGCTAACAGCCGAAGCGGCGCAGGCCGCACGCAGCTCCTCGCTAGGCTTTCCCTCTCGCGCTCCCTCCCCCCAGATATCCGCATTGTAGGGCAACCAAATCGAATAGAAGGCCAGCCGATCACCGTTGGGCAGTTCGATGACTGCACCGACGCACTGAAACTCCTCGAACACAGAGATGTCCGCGAGGATCGGGTAGCGGCTATGAATCGAGACATTCGTACCGCGCGGATGGAATTGAAATCCTAATGCGGAGCTGATCAGCTCGCCGGATCCGTAGGTCTCCTGCATCGCTACCAAGTCCGCACCGGAGTCACGAATCACGTCGACTACACGCTGAGGCCCAAGCTCCTCACCATCTTCTCGTCCGCCGTGCCAGATGTTCCAAGAGAGCACGGAGAGCGGTCCTTGCTCCACTTCGGGTTTGGGTGCGTGGCACGCCACGGCAAGAGTCGTGAGGCAAAGAGTGGCAAGCAGAGTGGTTCGACCCATCCCGTCACGATGCCCAATCGGGATCCGAAACGCGAGGACGCGCCTCCAAGCGACCACCCAGCTCAACGCAGCCTGGGCGCCTGACACCAGCCCAGCTACTTACCCAGCGCCCTTGCCGTTAGGCTGGTGTGATGATCCGCACGCTGCTGCTCGCCCTAGCCGTCACCTCCTTCGCCGCCGGCCAAGAGCGCCCCAACGTGGTGCTGATTTTAGCCGATGACATGGGCTACTCCGACGTGGGTTGTTACGGGGGCGAGATCGCCACTCCCCATCTCGATGCACTGGCCGCGGGCGGACTGCGCTTCACGCAGATGTACAACACATCCAAGTGCTTCCCCTCCCGGGCATGCCTGTTGACCGGTCGCTACGCCCAACAGGTTGGGATGGACCGCGGGCCCAAGAAGATCCTCGACGCACCGACCCTGGGGAACCTCCTGCGCAGCGCCGGCTACCACACCTTCATGTCGGGCAAGCATCACGGCACTCAGAACCCCTTTGAGCTGGGGTTTGAGCGCTACTTTGGGCTGCGGGATGGGGCCAGCAATCACTTCAACCCGGGGCCAAGGCGTGAGGGTGAACCCAAGCCGGCGCAAAAGCGCGCTAAGCGTGCTTGGTGCATCGATGACAAGACCCATGCGCCCTACATCGCAGAGTCAGGCTTCTACACCACCGACGCCTTCACCGATCACGCCTTGGAGTTCCTCGAGACTACCCGCGAGAGCGAGCGCCCCTTCTTTCTCTACTTGGCCTACACCGCACCCCACGACCCGCTGATGGCCTGGCCTGCGGACATCGCTACCTATTCGGGGCGCTATGACGAGGGCTGGGGAGCCGCGCGAGCGAGACGCTGGAAGAAGCAGGGCGAGCTCGGGCTGCTCCCGAAGGATGCGCTGCTCTCCGAACCGGACTACCCCGACTGGAGTACTTGGACCGTGGAGCAGCGCACCGAGGAGGCACGCCGCATGGAGGTCTATGCGGCCATGATCGACAGGCTAGACCAGAATGTCGGTCGAGTACTCGCCAAGTTGCGGGAGTTGGAAGAGTTCGAGAACACCCTAATCCTCTTCGCCAGCGACAACGGCAGCTCCGCCGAGGTGGTCCGCATTGGACAGGGTGAAATTGGATCGATGGAGCGTTGGGCGTCCCTGCAGAAGCGCTGGGCCAACGTCTCCAACACGCCCTTCCGCCGCTACAAGAACCACAGCTACGAGGGCGGCATCTGCACCCCGTTGATCGCCCATTGGCCAGAGGGCATTACGGCGCGCGGTACCCTGGTGCGAGAGCCCGCACACTTCGTGGACCTGTTCCCCACCCTGGCCGAACTCTGCGGCGCCCCTCCCCTCGAGGCTAAGGCCCCGCTCGCCGGCCAGAGCATCGCAGCACTTCTGCGCGGTGGCACCTTCCAACGGGCCCAGCCCCTGTTCTGGCACTGGAGCGGCGGCCGCGCCGTGCGTGACGGGCGCTGGAAGGCGGTGCGCTGGGGCGATCAAGCTTGGGAGCTCTACGACATCGACGCTGATCGCACGGAGCAGAAGGACCTAGCAAGCGAACAGGCCCTGGTGCTGGGGGTACTAACCAAGGCCTGGGAGCAGTGGAGCCTTCGAGGCGGCACCCATCCAAGTGCAGCCGCTGACGCCACTTCGAGGTAGCAGCCCATCCCCCGCGGCCCCTAGAGCAGTCGACTGCTAGACTAGGCCTAACCACCGAGGGTCATCGAACCAAAGGCAGCCCGCATGCAGACCAGTATCCTTCGCGCACTTCTCTTCAGTAGCTTGAGCTCCACGCTCTTCGCCGGCTCGCTCCAGGAGCCGACCGAGCAAACCGCTAGCGGTGAATTCGCCTCGCCGGTACGGCTCAGGGCAGGCGACGACTTCGTGGGTGCCAAGCGCCTCTACCCCTCCCCCGTGATGCGGGACGTGGATGCTGATGGGCGGCTCGACATCGTTATCGGCGATCTATTTGGCGCGATCACCTTCGTGAGCCGTGATGCTGACCAGGAGCGAATTGGCTTTGCTGCAAGACAGAAGCTCAAGGACCGCGACGGGGAGCCGATCGACTTCAACAACTGGTGATGCATTGGCATGAGTCCACAGTTTGTGGACATGAATGCTGACGGACACATCGACATCTTGACGGCCATCTTCGATGGCTCGCCTCACATCGCCTACGGGACACCTACTGGCTTCGAGCAACCTGTGCGACTCAAGGACGCTGCCGGGAAGCGCCTGATCATCACCAGCTTCTGGAACTACGAGGACGAGGAACACCAGGTCAGCGAGCGGGCCATGCTCGATCCAACGGGCGACAGTGAGCGCTGCATCTCCGCACTGGCCTTTGATTGGGATGCGGACGGAGACTATGACCTGTTGCTGGGCAGCTACGAGAACGGGCACCTCTACCGCCAGATGAATGAGGGAACGAATGCCAAGCCCAAATTCACCGGCCAGAACATACCGGTGATGGCAGGTGCTGATCCCTTCGCGGTGCCGGGCAAGATGACGTCGCCGCGACTGGTGGATTGGGACGGAGACGGTGATCTCGACCTGATCGCCGGCAGCTTTGGCGACTCCTACGGGGACGGCGTAGGCGGCGCGGTGTATCTCTTCCTCAATGTCGGCAGTAAGGGACAGCCTGACTTCAACTCCCCCGACGTCCTGATCAGCCCCAGCCCAAAGGGGCACAAGCAACCCACGCGCCCCGATGCGGGCCTGTATGTGGATGCGGTTGATTACGACAAGGATGGAGACCTAGATCTGGTCGTCGGCGCCTACTCCATGTGGCAAGCAGACGCTCGTGAGCTGAGCGCCCAGGAGCAGGACCAGTTGACGGAACTCACACGTGAGTTGGCAGGCCTGCAAGAGGAGCTGAATACGCGGCGAGAGGCCCTTGCCAAACAGGTCGCTGCCGTCACCGCCGGCCTTGACCGCAAGAGCGACGAGTACAAGCAGAAGGCCGCCCCCCTCAACAGCGCCTTCCGTAAGGACAACAAGGCGCCGACCAATCGCCAACAGCTCCTCAGAAAGCAGATCGACACTCTGGTGCCATCTGCTCAGCGCCAGACATTTGTCTGGCTCTACGAGCGCCTCTAGGCGAACACGGGCGCTTCTAGGATTCGAAGTCCTCCACTCCCCATCTGGACGCGCCTGGAGGCGCCTGGACGCACAGCTTGGTGAATCAGTAAGTTCGGACCAGGCGCCTGTACTCCAGACGCCTGGGAAGATTCCGACTCAACCTATCGGGGAGTCTTCGCGAAGCAGTACAGGTGCTCAAAGCCTCGGAGGAAGATGGCGTCACCCGCGATCGCCGGTGAGGCGTAGAAGCTCTCGTCCAACTCGTTGATGGCCAGCACCTCGAACTCCGTGCCACGCCGCAGGACGATGGTCGTGCCTTCCTCGCTGAGCAGATAGATGCGATCCACCGCGCCTACTGGAGACGAGCTGAAGCTGGGGTCGCCTGGCAAGCGCTGCTTGAGATAGTGGCCTACGCCGTCGATGGCGTTCAGGCAGGAGAAGAAGGACTGGTCCTCCAACACATACAGTTCCTCACCCCAGAGCATTGGGCAGGGCACGTAGGGGACGCCGCGGCGCAGGGTCCAGACCACACTGTCGGTCCCGGTCAGATCACCGCGCTCGCCCAGGGTGATGGCCTGCAGGGTGTCCTTGCGCCAACCACTGGCCGTGAAGGCCAGGCCATGCCCGATAGCCGGCATGGGGATCGCGCCAGCGGTGTGGCCTGCGCACTCCCAGAGGAGCTCTCCTGCGGTCAGGTCGTAACAGCGCACGGCCGCTCCGTTGACCAGCACCTGCATGCGACCTGCGTGGGTAAAAATGCGCGGTGTACTCCAGTTCGAGGTCTCCTCACGGTCTTGCCTCCAGAGCTCATCACCTGTGCGCTTGTCGAGCGCCATCACGAACGACTGGCGCTCCGTATCCACGACGATCACAAGCGTGTCTTCGAAGAGCGCTGGCGAGCTGCCCTCACCCAAGGAGTCCTCGATGGCCTGCGCTTCGAACTCGCGCTTCCAAGCAAGTCGACCCTCGAAGTCGTAGCAGAACAGCCCGATGGACCCGAAGTAGGCATACACGTACTCCCCAT
Source organism: Planctomycetota bacterium (assembly GCA_047639615.1). GTDB lineage: Bacteria > Planctomycetota > UBA1135 > UBA1135 > CAYWNK01. Next base: position 5,185 of record JBLIOL010000130.1, read on the forward strand.
CCGTCACCGGGGAGGCGGAGGCGAATCCGCCCTTGTTGTGGTGACCCTGATGCGGCATCCCCTCGTGAGCTGTCCGGCTCCAGAGGATTTCGCCTGTGTGTACGTCGAGGCACTGCAACACGAACTGCTGTGGTTTCCACGTGCCGACCACCTGGGGATGCTTGTTGATGTTCGGGGTGCCTTCCGGAATTACATCAGGGATGGGAAGCTCCTGATCGAGCACGATCGCCGTCATGAGGAAGATCCGATCCCCCCAAACCACGGGCGTTCCATGTCCGCCGCCCTCGATCGGCGTCTTCCAGCGCAGGTTCTCCGTTTCACTCCACGTCAGCGGAGGATCGGCACGCTCAGCCACGCCGTTCCAATCAGGACCTCGCCATTGCGGCCAGCCGTCCGCAGCGTCAACGCTCGTGGTCGGCGCCCCGGCGCAGGCCGCCAAGCTCATCACGAATACTGCCAGGAGCCTTCTTCGTTGCGATTGCATAGGAGTCTGTCTCTGGACGCGGTTGACTTGCCGAATCAGTTTGCCGGAGTGGGTTCCTCGATCCAAGCCAGAGGGCGAACACCCATCTCGGCCCAGACCTAGGAGCGTGTCGCACCTAGGCAAACCATTCGCGCATCACTCGCGCGGGCTCGACCCCGGTCAGGCGTAGATCAAGGCCACGGTACTCGTGGGTAAGCCGCTCGTGATCGATACCGAGTAAGTTCAAGATCGTGGCGTGCAGATCGCGCACATGGACCACGTCCTCGACAGCGGCATAGCCCAGCTCGTCGGTCTTCCCGTAGCACATGCCGCCCTGGATGCCACCGCCGGCGAGCATGTAGGAGAAGCCCTTAATGTGATGGTCACGCCCATCACCCTGGGCCATGGGAGTACGGCCGAATTCGCCGCCCCACAGAACCAGGGTGTCCTCGAGCATGCCGCGCTGTTCGAGGTCGAGGATCAGAGCCGCGCTGGCACGGTCGACCTCCTCCGCGGTGAGCTCGATCGAACGCTTGATCCCCCCGTGGTGGTCCCAGGCTCGGTGGTAGACCTGGATGAAGCGCACGCCACGTTCAGCCATGCGCCGCGCCATGAGGCAGTTGCTGGCGAAGGACCCGTCACCGCCCTCGGTGCCGTACAGCTCACGGATACTGCGCGGCTCGCTCGAAAGATCCACCAACTCCGGCACGGAGGCCTGCATGCGGAAGGCGAGCTCATACTGCGCGATGCGCGTGCGCGCCTCGGCGTCACGCGAGCGCTCGAGGTACTCACCGTTCAAGGCCTGCACCGCATCAACCACCTCCCGCTGGCGCTTGCGATCGACCCCGGGCGGATTGCTGACGTAGAGCACAGGATCCCCGGTGGAGCGCAACTCAACCCCCTGAAAGCGCGAAGGCAAGAAACCAGAATGCCATTGGCGAGCAGCGATTGGTTGAGCTTGGCCGCCCCGCCCAACAGAGGCCAACACCACGAAGGCCGGCAGGTTTTGGGTCAGGCTGCCCAGTCCGTAGTTGATCCAGGAGCCCATGGAAGGACGCCCAGGCAGGGTCGTGCCCGTGTTAAAAAGGGTGTGGGCCGGATCGTGATTGATCTGGTCCGTTCGCATGGAGTTGACGATGCAGAGCTTGTCCGCCAGGGCACCGATGTGCGGGAACTTCTCGCAGATGCGCAGGCCGCTTTCGCCGAAGGAACGAAAGGGAAAGCGCGGAGCGAAGCAATTGAGCGCGCGCCCCTGCAGCTGCGCAAGTTGCTGGCCGCGAGTGAAGGACTCGGGCATGGGCTTCCCATCGAGCGCGGCCAAGGCCGGCTTGTCATCGAAGGTTTCCAAATGACTGGGACCACCTGCCATGTACAAGTGGATCACGCGCTTCGCCTTGGGCGCAAAGTGCGCCCCACCGCCGAGCAGAGCAGGCGAACCCAAAGAGGCTAGCGCCATGTGACCGAGACCAACGGCGGAGCCGCTGAGGAAAGCGCGCCGACTGGCGGCCATGGTGTGGAGGCCGGGTTGCATTAGTTCCTCGTGATCGTCTCGTGCAGATTGAGAACCACTCGCGCAACCGACGTCCAAGCCGCCAGCTCCACCGTGGAAAGGGAGGCATCCAGTGCCATTTGGCCAACATTGAGCAGCTGTAGAGCCTGCTCCTCATGTTCGGTGTAGTGCGCGAGATGGCTCGCCGCGAGGTCGAGGGCAAGCCGGCTTTCCGCAGGGTTTGGATCGCGCTGAAGCACGCATCGCCAGAGTAGATTCGCGCGTTCCTGATCATCGTCACCAGCTTCGTGCAGGACCTTCGTGGCCAACCCACGCGCAGCCTCCACAAAGATGGGGTCGTTGAGCAAGGTCAGTGCGGCCAACGGGGTATTGGAACGCGAGCGCTCGGCCGTGCAACGTTCACGGCTGGGCGCGTCAAAGGCCGCCAAACTCGGATGCAAGTACTGGCGCTGCCAATGGGTGTACAGCGAGCGACGATAGAGGTCCTCACCGCTAGATACCTGGTACTGGCGTTTAGGGAAGTTCAGGTGCGAGTAGTAACCCGCCGGCTGATAGGGCCGCACGCTTGGCCCGGCCAGTCGGCGCACCAGTAAGCCACTTGCCGCGAGCGCATTGTCGCGCACGAATTCAGCATCCAAGCGAAAGCGTTCCTGACGTCCAAACCAGCGATTGCCTGGATCCAGCACAAGCCGATCCTCGCCAACCTGCGACGACTGCGCATAGGCCCGTGAATGCAACATGAGCCGCAGCACATGGCGCACATCCCAGCCGTTGTCCACTAGCTCGGCGGCTAGGTAGTCCAGCAATTGAGGGTGGCTTGGAGGCGATCCCTGAACACCAAAATCGTCCAACTGGGGAACCAGCCCATGACCGAATAGCAGGCGCCAGAGACGGTTAACCAAGACGCGAGCGACCAGGGGGTTCTCGCCGCTCACAAACCAGTTGGCCAGGTCCAAGCGTGTAGCGCGGCCCTCCATGGGAGGCAGTGCGCCGAGCGCGGCGGGCACCGCTGGCTGAACGACCTCCCCCGTCTCGTCCATCCAATTACCCCGCGAGAGCACACGTGTGACCATGGGCTCGACCGCGCGAGTCAGCAGCACGAGCGGAATGGCGGCCCGTGTCGTAGCCAGTTCGGACTGCAGCTGAGCACGCAGCTCACGCTGTGGCGCCAGTAGGGCGGTGCTTGCACGGTGTCGCGCACGCAGCAGCTCACGTTGCTGCTCCGTCCGCAGCTGCGCATCGGTGCTGGCCAAGTCGCGCACATCCGGATCCACCGCACCCTCCAGGGCGGCAGGATCTAAGGAGCTCCAGGAAACGCGCCAGCGCCCAAGCGTGTGGTGCGAGCCATAGTCCTGGTGCAGGGTCAGCTCGAGCTGCCGTCCCACGTCGCCGCCATCCGCCACGGAATTCGCTAGCACAAAGACGGCCTCGGCCGCCGCGCCCTTACCGTCGCGCATCACAGCCCAGCCACCCGCGCCCCGCCGACCGTCGTGGGTGTTGACCAGAGGATAGTTCGGTTGTTCGTAGGAGCCGCGGCTGCTGCCGATCGTGAGCAACTCGCCGTCGAGGCGCAGCTCAACTTCGCTCAGCACCAAGTTCGCATTATCTGCGCGCCCCGGCCCACCCTTCGGAAGGGACGCATGGGACAGCAACTCTAGGCGCAGTGCGCTCAAGGGCTTCGTTGGCAGATCGAAGAGCAGGCGGTACGTGTCCTTGTCCGGCGCCTTACCCGTGGCCAGAAAGGATCCATCCTCAAGCGTGCTGAAGGTCGTTCCCGTCTCGGAGCTAAGCTCCTGATGATCCACTGGCTGCCAGGACTCGGAGGCCTGTATCAGAGCGGATTCCCAACGAGCTTGATCCGCCCGAAGTTCATCCGTATCCAAAGCCATCAGCGTCTCAAGCGAGGCCAGTTCGGAAGTGATACGTGTAACGCTCGCCGCCTGATCGGCCGAGGGCACTTCGAGTTCCGGCTTGAACGTGCCAGCGGAGCTCTCCGAATAGACTCCGGCCTGCTCAATGTCTGCGAAGAATGCCCCGAAGGAATAGAAGTCTCGGGCGGAGAGCGGATCAAACTTGTGGTCGTGGCACTCGGCGCAACCCAAGGTCGTGGCCAGCCAAACCTCGGAAGCGTTGCGCACCCTATCAGCGGTATAACGCGCGAGAAATTCCTTGGGCTGCGAGCCACCCTCGCGGGTGATCAAGTTGAGTCGGTTGTAGGCCGAGGCGATACGACTGGAGTCGGTTGCCTCGGGCAGCAAGTCACCGGCCAACTGTTCGCGCGTGAAGCGATCGAAGGGCATGTTGCTAGCGAAGGCAGCCAGCACCCAATCGCGATAGGGAGCGATGTTCCAGGTGTTGTCGGCGTGAATGCCGGTGGTATCCGCGAAGCGCACCAAGTCAAACCAGAAGGTGGTCAAGCGCTCCGCGTGTTGAGGCGACGCCAAGAACTGCTCCACCAGTGCGTTCCAGGCTTGCCCGCTGGGGTCGGCGGCCACCGCTGTGACCTGCTCCTGAGTTGGCGGTAGGCCCAAAAGGTCAAAAGAGAGCCGCCGTACCCGAGTGCGAGCATCGGCCGGGGGCGCCGGGCGGAGGCCTTCGCGCTCGAGGCCAGCCTGCACAAAGGCATCCAGCTCGCCATAGGCCCAGTCCTGCTGATGCGGCGTGGGCACCTCCGGCCGTTTCGGAGGCTCGTAGGCCCAATGGACTTGATAGGCCGCGCCCTCAGCTATCCAGCGCTCGAGGATCTCGATCTCACCGGAGTTCAGAGCGCGCCCAGACTCGGCGGGGGGCATGCGTGCCTCGTGATCCTCGCGCACCAAGGTGAGCGCTTCGCTCGCCCCAGGGTCACCGGCCACGATGGCCGCATAACCGCCGCGATCCGCCAGAGCAGATGAGGCCTTGTCCAAGCGCAGAGGTGCGGCCTTGGGCCGCTGCGCCTTGGAGTCTGGACCGTGACAAGCGAAGCAGTGGTCGGCAAGGATCGGCCGAACCTCGGAGGCGTAGTCCACGCTCTGGGCCTGCGCGCTGGTTGGGAGCGCTACGCACAGGAGCGCAGCTAGGGTGAGTTGTCCGATTCGTCCTAGCTCGATCATGAAGCGTCGTCAGTACCCGCGGGAACACGGGTGGGTTGGTAACCAGCAGAGCCCACGCGCGCCAAACGCGCAAGGGCCCGAAGAAGGTCTCTTGAGCAGCGGCAGCGCAGGCTGCACAGAGGGGGGGCAGATCGCGAACTCTATGGATGCGCGCGGAAAGGAAGGGACGCCCCGTGCGGCGCTGCGCTCTTTGCGTATGGTCGGATGCAATGCCTCGGTACTCAGCCAAGGCAGCGTCACATCCCCCGCCACCCTCGAGCAGCTCCCCATGATCATGGTCTCCCGTAAGCAACGGCCAGATGGCGGCCCGCCCTCGGAATTCGTCCCGGGCGAGTTGGTGCGTCACCGCAGATACGGCTATCGCGGCGTTGTGGTGGACTTCGATAGCTCCTGCCAAGCTCCGAATACCTGGTATCAGTCCAACAAGAGCCAGCCCAAGCGCGACCAACCCTGGTACCACGTACTCGTGGATGGCTCAACCGCCACGACCTATGCCGCCGAAGATAGCCTGCGGTTGGATCACACCAGGGTTGAGATTCAGCACCCCATGCTCGCGCTCTACTTTGGTGCCTTCCTGAACGGCGGCTACGAGCGCAACGACCGCCCCTGGGGATTGCCCTAGTCGCCGCTGGCTGCGCCTTGCTTGGCCACTTCTTCAGCACGCACCTTGCGAGCTTCGGACACGATTTCGGCGACCTCCTGCATGAGGACGGCGCCGCGGTAGCAGTAGCCGTCCTTGATGGTCCACTCGATCGTCCCTCCCGTGCGCAACTCGCCGTCCTCATACACGTCGGTACCCGTGGGGTAGAGCAGCTTGAGGTTCTCGAGAGGGTTGCCATTGACCAGGGCCAAGTCCGCTTTGTATCCAGCCTTGATGCGCCCGAGCTCCTCCCCCATGCCTAGCACGGCGGCATTGTTTCCGGTGGCCTGGCGCAGCACGTCCAAGGGATGGAAGCCGGCTTCCTGATGTAATTCGAGCTCACGGATCAAGCCGAACCCATGCATGCGGTAGATAAAGCCCGCGTCCTCGCCCACACAGATGACGCCACCGCGCTCTGCGAACTCACGCAGGGCACGGAACCAAAGCTGGTAGTTGTTCTTCCACTCGATTTCGTCCTCGGTCGTCCAACCTAGAAAGAACGATCCATGGCTCGTCAGGCTCGGCTTGAAGAAGGCCTCCAGCGCCGGGTGTAGGTAGTCCTTGAACCAAGGTTGGTTCTGCGCGCGCACCGCATCACGGGCCGCTTCGTAGATGGCCAGGGTCGGATCCCAGGCCACGCCGGCGTCCACCATGCCCTGCAGCACGCGACTCATCTTGCGCTCGTCGGCCTCCTTGAAGAGCCTGCCTGCCCAACGGAAACGATCGAGCTCGTTGGAGTAGTTGTAGCCCGCGGGAAAGCGCTGCGATCCATGGGGCAAGGCCGCATCAGGAATGCCGTACCAGTGTTCGATAGTCGTGGTACCCCCACGAATGTCGTCCCAAGCATCCGTCTCAGCGATGCCGGCGTGATGGGCCACGCGCAGGCCTTTCTCGTGCGCCTCTTCCAACAGCGCCATCATGGCTTCACGGTCCAAGCCGAAGATCTTGATCCCATCGGCGCCCTTGGCTGAGATCTCACGCACGCTCTCGCGGGCTTCCTCCGCGGTTCCCCCACCAGCGACCATGTAGAGCAGAATGCGTGGAGCAATGACCTCTCCCGCCGCGCTCTGTCGGCGTAGCTCCAGGCCCTTTTCTCGGTCGCATCCAAGATCGCGCACGGTCGTGATGCCGCTCGCCAGCCACAGGTTCAACTGGTACTGGAAAGGCATGTCCAGGCCAGCGCGTTCATCCTGCAAGTGCGAGTGCATACTGATCAGGCCCGGAATTAGGTAACGACCCTCCCCATCGATCACGGCGTCGCACTCAACGCCACTCCCAACGCGGCCAACCCGAACGATCCGATCCTGCTCCACCAGCACATCCGTAGGGCCGTGAATCGGGGTGCCGTTGCCGTCGATCACATGTACGTTGCGAATCACAAGTCGCTCGTAACGCCTACCGTGCTCGGCTGAAGCAGAGGTTTTTGCCTCCTCGCCGAGGCCACTGGACCAATCCTGCCCCGAGGACGGCATGGATAAGAGGCAGAGAATCAGGGCGGAGGGCAGAGCACGCGCAATCGAGCTGGTCATGCCGCCAGTCTACGTTCTACTCACGAATCCTCACGGGTGCCCTAGCAGGCCGCTTTAAAAACAGCGGCCCAGCGATTGGTTTCCACGGATCGTCTGGCAAGGCGGCAGATCCCCCCATAGTGGTGGCTATTTGGGGGTTCTGGCAACGCAGCCAGGCGCTTCGTGGGAGCCGAGCGACAAGTCGCTGTTTTTCAACGGGCTGCTAGACTTGGGCATGGCCTTTCCCAACCGTAGACACATCCTGGGCGGCGGAGCCGCACTCGCCGCGCGTGCCGCCTTCCCGGCTGCCGCCCTGCATCCTCAGCGCCGTCATCCCTCCGACGTTGTGCACTTGGGGCTGATCGGCGTCGGCATACGTGGCCGAAACCTAATGAACGGCTCGTTCCTGAAGAACGCTGGCTTCCGCATGCGAGCCGTCTGCGACGTGGTCCCCGAACGGGCCCAGGATGGCAAGCGAATCGTGGACGCCGCCTATGGGGACTCCGCTTGCGATATCGCCGCCAACCATCGGGCACTCCTAGCCCGAGACGATATCGATGCGGTGGTCATCGCGACACCCGACCACTGGCATGCCAATCAAGTGATCGACACTGTCGTGGCAGGTAAGGACGTCTACTGCGAGAAGCCGCTGACGCGCACGCTCGGGGAAGCGCGCGCGGTGGTGGAAGCTGTGCGCAAACATGGCCGGGTCTTTCAGACCGGGAGCCAACAACGCTGCGAATACCAACAGCGCTTCATCCGCGCCGCGGAACTGGTACGCGCTGGCCGCATTGGCCAGGTGCTGAATGTGAACGTAGGAGTCGGCAATCCGACCGTCCCCTGCCAGCTTCCCGAAGAGCAAGCCGACCCCGGCGTTGACTGGGACCGCTGGCTCGGACCTGCCCAGCTGCGCCCCTACCATTCCATCCTCTGTCCGCGCGGGGTACACAATCACTACCCGCGTTGGCGCGACTATGCCGAGTACGCCGGCGGTGGCCTAGCCGACATGGGCGCCCATCACTTCGACATCGTTCAGTGGGCCCTCGGAATGGATGATTCGGGCCCAGTACGCACTGAGCCGCCGGAGGATCCAGAGGCCAAGCGAGGCGCAAGCTTGATCTACGACGGAGGCATTCGCGTCACCCACGGAGGACCGAGTGGCGCCACCTTCGTCGGCACCAAGGGCATCCTGGCCGTGGACCGCGGGCGCATCGACAGCGTTCCGGCAAAGTTATTGGAGGAGGAACTCCCCGAAGAGCAACGCCTCCCGCGCCACGCCGGCCACGCCGCTAACTGGCTGGCCTGCATTCACGATCGCAGCCAACCCATCTGCCATGCCGAAATCGGCGCACGCA
>JBLIOL010000131.1:0-13643 GCA_047639615.1 Planctomycetota bacterium
GAGCCCAGCTTGCAGGTCACTTCGCGCTTCTCGCGGTTGAGCTTGTGCACGAGCACCCGCTGACGGTAGCGCGGCAGGTACACGAGGCTACCCTTCTTGATGGTGTCGAGGAAGGCCGTGCGGCGGTCCGTAAGGCTTGCGCCGGAGACCTCGCCGCCCAGGCGATTGAGGATCGTCTCCATTTTGCTCGCCACGTCCTTGGGCAGTTGCGGGAGCAGGTCGCGGGCGAGCTGTACCTGGCGCGCGGCTTCGCGCACGCGCTCTTCCAAACCCTTCTGGGCCTCGGCTTCGAGCTGGTCGGAACGCCGCGCAATCTTGCTCTCCTCCTCCGCCATGTCGCGGCGCAGTTGGTTGACGTCTTCGAGGCGTTGCTCCGCATCGGAACGCACGCGCTCGGCTTCCAGGCGCGCATCGCGCACGTCGCGCATGAGTTCGCCGATCTCGCCGTCGCGGCGTTCGGTGCGCTCCTCTGCGCGCTTCACCACGGACTCGGGCAGGCCGAAACGGCGCGCGATGATGAGCGCGCCTGATTCGCCCGGTGTGCCGACCTGCAAGCAGTAGCGCGGCTCGAGGGTCGCTAAGTCAAACTCCGTGCTGGCGTTCTCGGCGCGCGGGTTGCGGAAGGCGAACTCTTTGAGCTTGCTGATGTGCGTCGAGACCAGCACGTGCGTACCGCGCTTCAGATAGCTCTCGAGTACGGCCGCGCCCAGGGCAGCGCCCTCGTCGGGGTCCGTGCCGCCGCCCAGTTCGTCGAGCAGCACGAGACTGTTCTCGGTCGCGAGCTCGAGCCCGCTGCGAATGCGCACCAGGTGCGAGGCGAAGGTCGAGAGGTTCTGGCTGATCTCCTGCTCGTCGCCGATGTCCGCGGCCACGCGATCGTAGAGCGGCACGGTGGTGCCCTCCGCCGCGGGTACGGGCAGGCCCATACGTGTAAGTAGCGCGAATAGGCCGGCTGTCTTGAGCGCCAGGGTTTTGCCACCGGTGTTCGGGCCGGTGATGATTAGCATGTCGAAGTCCTCCCCCACGCGCAGGTCGATCGGCACGACCTCGCCTACTTCCCCGAGGGCCTGTTGGGCCAGTAGCAAGGGGTGGCAAGCACTCCGCAGGAGCAGACCGGGAGCCGCGTGCTCTTGACCCGGCAAGAGCGCCGGACGCGCGGCATACACGGCGCAAAAGCGCGCGGAAAGCACGGCCAGCTCGATCTCGCCCAAAGCCGCCGCCGCCTGATCGATGCGGCCCTTGTCGGCCAGGATCGAGCGCGTCAGCTCGAGCAAGACGCGCTCGACCTCGCGGCGCTCATCCGAGAGCAAGCTCGCCAGGCGGTTGCCGGGCTCGATCACTTCGCGCGGCTCGATGAAGGCGCTCTCGCCGCTCTGGGAGCGATCGTGAACGATGCCCTTGACACGCCCCGAGAGGCGCGCCTTGACGGCTAGCACCGGCCGGCTGCCGCGCCGGTGCACCGAGCCATCGGAGAGCACCGCGCGGACGTCCGTGCGGCGCAGGATCGTGCGCATGCTGGTGTCGATCTCGGTGGTCAGCTTGGAGATCATGCGCCGCGTACGACCCAGGAGATCCGAGGCATCCCGGCGCACCTTGCCGCGCTCGTCCACCACCCGGTCGATGCGCTCGGCCAAGTCCTGCAGTCTGGGAATCGATTCCACCACCGCACACAGCTCGGGGGCGGCCAGGGTCCGGGTCGAAAACCACTCCTCTAGCCGCTCCGCCGCACCCAAGAGCTCGCGAATGCGGCTGAAATCCGCCTCGTCGAGGATGCGTGCTTCACGCGTGCTGCGCGGAAAGGGGTCCGCTAGACCTGCCAGGTTGGGGCTCTCGCCGCGCCTGGAGAGCTCCATAGCCTCCGTGCAGCGCTGCAGCGCCTGGGTTGCAGGAAGATCCTCACGGGGCTCCAAATCTTCCAATGAGCGCCGCCCTAGACTAGATAGGGCCTGTTCCGCGAACATCTCCAGGACACTATCCAACTCCAACACCCCCGCCGCAAACCGCTCCCGCCCCGGGCGATCCATTTGCTTTGGATCGGGATTGAGCTTCGGAGAGGAGTCAGGCATCGCCGAAGCCTACACTCCCAGGCCCGTTTTCAGACCACCTGCTGACCATCATGAGCTCCAACGACAAGACCCGATTCGAGACCCGTGCCATCCACGCCGGTCAGCCCTACGACCCCCAGACCGGCGCAGTGATGACCCCGGTCTACATGACTAGCACCTACGCGCAGACCGAGCCGGGTAAGACCATCAACGGCCACGAGTACTCGCGTTCGAGCAACCCCACACGCTCGGCCCTCGAGCAGAACTTAGCCTCCCTGGAAGACACCAACTGGGGCCTAGCCTTCGCCTCCGGCCTAGCCGCCACCAACTGCCTGATGGACCGGCTCAAGCCTGGCGATCACGTGGTTGCCGGCGACGATCTCTACGGTGGCACCTACCGCATCTTCACCAAGGTCTTCGAGCGCTACGGCATCGAGTTCAGTTTCGTGAACACCACGGACTCCGAAGAGGTGCGCGCCGCCATGCGCGAGAACACGCGCTACGTCTACCTCGAGAGCCCCACCAACCCGCTGCTGCGCGTGAGCGACATCGCCGCCTGCTCCAAGATCGCCCACGACGGCGGTGCCCTCTTGGTGGTCGACAACACCTTCGCCACGCCCTACCTGCAGACCCCCATGACCCTGGGCGCAGACATCGTGCTGCACTCGCTAACCAAGTACCTGGGCGGTCACTCCGATGTGGTCGGCGGCTGCTTGGTGGGTGCCGACGAGGCCCTGCGCGAAGAGCTGATGTTCTTCCAGAACTCCGTCGGCGGCACGCCCGGCCCCATGGACTGCTTCCTGGTCATGCGCGGCACCAAGACCTTGGCCCTGCGCATGGAGCGTCACTGCGACAACGCCGAAGCCATCGTCGCGCACCTGGAAGGCCACGACATGGTGGAGAAAGTTCACTACCCCGGCCTCGATTCACACCCCCAGCACGCCGTGGCCGCGAATCAGATGCGTCGCTTCGGAGGCATGGTCTCCTTCGAACTGAAGGGTGGCGTCGAAGCCGGCCACACCTTCGCTAGCTCCACCAAGATCTTCACCCTGGCCGAGTCCCTCGGCGGCGTCGAGTCCCTGGTGGAAACGCCTCCGAGCATGACCCACGCGTCGATTCCGCCGGAAGTGCGCCACGCCGCCGGCCTACGGGATGGACTCGTGCGTCTCTCGGTCGGCATCGAGCACATCGACGATCTGATCGCCGACGTGGATCAAGCCCTAGCCGCCGCCTGCAAAACCGCCGGCGCCGCCAACTAGCGCAAGCCTCCCCCGCGGAGTTCAGGCGCATGGGGTCAGGCAAAAGACGCCTGAACTCAGCGTGTGCGGTCCCAGCTCGGGGGCTCGGGGAGACTCAGGTAGGGATCCACGGGCCTCACGGGCTGGGCGCGCAGCTCGATGCGCTCGGGCGTGAGCGTATAGAGGAAAGGCGCGCCCGTAACCGGGTCCATGGGCGCGTCCACGGGCAAGAGCCCCGGCCACTCGCCCTTGGCCACGGCCTGCTCCAAGAGGACCAATAGCGCCAGCGCGTGGGCGTATTGACGCTGAGAACCGAGCCAGCAAGAGTTCGCCGCCAGGATCCGTTGCTGCGCGTGTTCCTTGCCTATGACGCGGCCGCTGGTAAAGCCGATACGACCGTTGGGATCGTCGCCAATCGTCAGACGCTCGAGCCACTCCAGTGATTGAACGAGGCCCTCCATGTTCTGCTCCTCCAAGAAGAGGCTCTGACGGTCGACGGCCAGCAGACCATCAAAGATCTGAGGCAAGCCGGCCCGCGCGCGCATCCGCCCCGCGCCCGCCTCCAACTCCGTCCCGAGCACGGCGCGCACCTGGGCTAGGTCCACCCCTATTCCCAGGGGCCCCTCCCCCGGCAGCGCGAGCATCTCGCTGAGGCCCTTGAGCAACTCCGCCTGGGCACGGCTCACCTGAATCAGTTTCGGCTCGCTGAAGACCTGCATGGGGGCACAGATTTCAAAGCCCAGAGACAAGCGCCCGAGGGCGGTCCCATATTCATTTAAACCCGCGAGCCGAGCGCTCTCTCTGCGCGCCACCTTGGCCATACCAAGCAGCTGTCGCAGCACGGTATCCACCTCACCCCAGCCCATGGCGGGGTCCTGCTTCGGCGCGGACCAGCGGCTCCGGGGTGCGCTGGCCAAGAGCACGCTTAGCTCGTCGAGGAAGTCCGCGTCGATCACAGCGGTAGGCGCGCGCATGACCGAGACCGAGCTGGAGCTGACCGAGCCGCCCAAACCCATAGGAACGTTCTCCATGGGCAGCTTGAGCAAGGGCACCGACAAGCGCGTGAACCAAGCCTCGGTACGCGCATCGAGTCGCTGATGCCCAACGGATTCCACGGGCAGTAGCCCACTGGCCAGGGCGCGCTCCATGCTCGCCGCCAGAGCCTCACGGTCCACGCCGTCCTGGCGCAGAGCGCTCCAGACGAAGAGTACGCCCAGGAGGCCGATCACCAGCACTGCGCGCAGGGCTTGGCCCATGAGCGGACCCTAGAAGGGCGAGTTCGGGGAGCCCGGGGGCGGCTGGGGCGGCGCCGGGGGCGGCGGCGTAGCTGCCGCCTGGGGGCTGCTCGGCGAAGCCGGGCGTGCCTCGGCCTGCTCGCGCTCGGGGGCCGGGTCGGAGCACACACGTTCGCGCATGGTGCGGCCCACCTTGAACTTGACCACGCGCTTGGCGGGCACCGTGACCTTCTCGAGGGTGCGCGGGTTCTGGGCCTTACGGGCAGCACGCTCGCGCACCTCGAAGACCCCGAACTCACGGAACTCGATGCGATTCCCGCGGGCTAGCTCGTCGATCACCTCGTCCAGCAGCAGCTGGAGGATCTCTTTGACCACGACCTTGGTCTGACCCGTGTCTTCCGAGATTCGGTTCACCAGTTCTTTCTTGGTGATCGTGCGCGGGTCTTGGTTATCCATTCCGGTACCCCGAGGGGGGTGGCGCGATCCTCGCTCGGCTTTATCCAGTTGTCAAGACTAGACTTGTGACGATTGCCCTGGAGCGGCGGGAGAGCCCGGCGGCTCCTCCAGCACGAAGGTCACGGGTCCGTCCGCAAGAATGTGGATCCGCATGGCTGCGCCGAACCGCCCAGTCGCTGTGCGCAGACCGAGCTCGGCCAAATGGGCCACGAATAGCTCATAGAGCGGCTCCGCGAGCTCCGGTGCCGCGGCCTTGTCAAAGGACGGCCGGCGTCCCTTGCGGCCGTCCGCCGCGAGGGTGAATTGACTCACGATCAAGACCTCGAGGCCTTCATCCAGGGCCGAGAGGTTCATGCGCCCCCGCTCGTCGGGAAAGAACCGAAAGCGCGCCAGCTTCTCGGCCAGGCTGCGCACCTGCGCCTCCCCGTCGCCCTGCATGACCCCGAGCAGCACCAACATGCCGCGCCCCACACGCCCGACGGACTCCTCCCCCACGCGCACCTCGGCCTCGAGCACGCGCTGAACAACAAGCTTCATGGCAGGGGCAGCGGCTGCTCGCCAGACTCAGCAGCCTTGCGCAAGCGCTCGACGGCCACCTTGGCACGGAATCCCTGCAGCAGATCGCCGAGCTCCGACGACACGCCCGAGGCCTCCACCACCGCGTTCCAAGTGGTCTCCGCCCCCTCCAGGTCGAGGGTCCAGTACTGCTGGATCAACGCCTCCTGCACCAAAGAGAGCAAGCTGTCGCCGTCCGCCCGCTGGGCGCGCCGGGCCGCATCCAAAGCAGCCGCGATCTGGCCGCCCTCCTGCTCCGCCACGGCCAGCACAGCGAGCCTCCTCGAGCGGTCCACGGGATCACCCTCGAGCGCGACCAACTCCTCGCGCGCGGCCTCCGGGTGACCCGCCATGATCCAAATCTGCGCCAGGTCGATACGCGCCCGCGTACGCTCCGCCACCGACACGCGCGGGTCGCTCTCCGTGACCCGCAGCCAGTGCTCTAGCGCCTTGGAAGCCTGCGGTACGGCACCCTCCTGCGAGAGCATCCAAGCCTCGAGCCTGCGTGCACCCAAATGGCCTGAATCGGCAGATAGAGCCTGATCTAGAGCTTCGCGCGCCTCGCGCCAGCGGTATTGATTGCGCTGCTGCAGCAAGCTCCGCGCCAGTCCATAGTGCGCCCATGCGCAGCTCGGGTTGTGCTCGATAGCGCGCTCCAAGTAGCCCTTGCGCAAGAGCGGATCCGTTGCCGCGCGGGCCGCCAGAACCAAGGAGGCGACCGAGACCTGACTCAGGGCCAACTCGCTGTAGCGCGCAGCCAGCGCCGCATCCGGATCGGCAGCAGCACGCGCGCCGCCATCCCCCGATCCCGATGCAAACAGGCCCAGCTCGACCTCCTGCAGGAGCACACCCAGATCCAACTGATCGGGGTACGCTTCGGTCAGCACACGCAGCCGTTCCTCGGCCTGCTCCAGACGCCCGGACTCAAAGTCCTCGCGGGCGCGCTCGAACTCTGGCCGCTCGGAGAGCGGCAGCTCCGCGAACTTGCCCTCCCAGCTGGACTTCCACTCGAGGGGCCCAGACGAGCAGCTCGCCAGCAGCAGCCCAAGGGCGATCCAAACGCCGCCCGAGGCCCGCCCTTTCATTGAACCTCGCCCTCGAAGACCAACTGGTTCATGCGCTTCTCGCCGCCGTCCATGTCCTTCCATAGGGCCTGCCCTCGGGCCACCAATTTGACCCCCGCCCCACCGGGACGCTCGAGCACCTCGAGGCCACGTATGGCACTGATGTGCCAACTATCCAACTGGCAGCGCACCAAATCCCCCGGCTTGCGCGGCGTGATCGTGATCGAAAGGCCCTTGGTCGTGGTCTCCACCACGCGCTCATAGAGCGCGTCGTCACTGCGCAGCAGCAGGTGCTCCAGCAGCCCGGGCGGGCCCTCGATACTGACCTGATCCGCGAGCACGAGGCACTTGACCTGGAAGATGTCCGTCCAAGGCTTTGGCTTCGGAGGCTCCGGCGGCCCGGGGGGCCGTGAGGTAGCCGCATCGAGGGCCTCGCCACCCGGGGCCATAGCGGCCCGGGTACCAGAAGTCGGGCCCGAGCGGCCGCCACCATCGGAGGGGGCACCACACGCACTCACGAGCAGAGCGCCCAGGAACAGAGCTAGGAGTCGAATCATGGCTACAGGGACCAGCCGCAGCATCCGCGCCTATCGCGGCGGCTACGGCCAAGCCCCCGCAGCTTGCCTGACCCCGCGACCGCAGTCCACAGGCCTTAATAGCTCGGTCACGGGTTCCCGCGGCCCTCTTCCGTGCATTCCCAGCCCTGCGAGGCACCCCGCACCTCGATGAACCGCCCCGCACTCGCCCTGGCAAGCAGCGTGCTGCTTAGGGCCGGTGCACCCACCTCAGCCCCCCCCCAGCCATCCTCCGCAGAACGAATCCCACTCGGCTGGTGTCATGCGCCCGCCCCTCAAACTGAACTATCCGCCCACTGAGCCCAACCGCTACGGCAGATGATCCAGCCCACTAGAACGTGAAACTTTCGGGACGGGGCGACGTGTGCCCGCCCGGAAGTCACGTCGGTTGCGCGCGCCTACTTCCCTGCCGTAAGCACGCTACCTCAGCCCGCAAGCCGCGATGGCGCGATCCCGGGTTCGCACGGCCCTTTCGCGCGCACGCTGCGAGCCGGCGGCCAGGATGCGGTCGACTTCGGCCGGGTCGGCGAGGAATAGCTCGCGCTTTTCGCGAGCGGGGGCGAAGGCGGCGTCGATGGCTTCGATTAGGCGCAGCTTGAGGTGGCCGTAGCCCGGGGCGCCCTCGCCGCCGGCGCGCACGCGCTCGGTCCAGTCGGCTAGATCGGCCTCGTCCAGGAATAGGGCCAAGAAGTCCAGCAGCAGCACGCCGGAGGGGTCCTTGGGCTCGCTGGGCTCGCGGCTATCGGTGAGAATGCGCCCGACGGCCTTCTTGAGCGCCTTGCCCTGCTCGAAGATCCACAGGTCGTTGCCGTAGGACTTGCTCATCTTCTCCCCGTCAAGACCTGGCACCTTGGCCAAGAGGGCGTTGCTCGGAATGCGCGCCTCGGGACGCACGAAGACGTCCCCATAGAGCGCGTTGAAGGAGCCCGCCATGTCCTGGGCCATCTCGATGTGCTGGATCTGGTCCTTGCCCACGGGCACGATCGTCGAGTCGTAGGCCAGGATATCGGCCGCCATCAGGATCGGGTAGGTGAAGAGGCCGACGCTGGCCTTGAGGCCCCGGGCGGTCTTGTCCTTGTAGGAGTGGGCGCGCTCGAGCAGGCCCATACCGGTCACGCAGGAGAGCAGCCAGGTGATCTCCGTGACCTCCGGGACGTCGCTCTGGCGGAAGAAGATCGCCTTCTCGGGGTCCAGGCCAAGGCTCAGGTAGGTCACCGCCACCTCGCGCACGTTGGTGCGCACCTGCTCCGGGTCCTTGACGTTGGTCAGGGCGTGGTAGTCGGCGATGAAGAAGAGCGAATCCCCAGGCTCGTCCTGCAGCTTGATGTGCTGGAGAATGGCGCCGAAGTAGTTGCCCAGGTGCGGTCGGCCGCTGGACTGGATTCCTGAGAGAAAGGTAGGCATGGATGGGGTACGGGGTGCGCGAGCCTGGAGAATAGCGGCCAATCCGTCGATTGCCCCCAGGAATCACGCCCCTAGCGCCTTGAACTGACTGGGGAGATGTTCACAATCGGTGCCAGTCTCCATGCTCCCCCCCTTGCACTCACGCCACCTGCGGCTCGCGGCGCTCCTGCTGCCGCTGCTGGGCCTGTTCTCCTGCGCCGGCAGCCGCTCCGAGATCCACGTCGCGCCCGTCTACAGCCGGCTCTCCATGGCCGGCGGTGATACGGAGTCCGAGGCCCTCGGCGGCGCACTCGTGACGCGCAGGGACGGAGCCACGAACAAGCTCAAGTACTGGGCCCTGAAGCCCCTGGTCTCCTGGAAGAGAGTCGGGGAAGCACGCAGCTTCAGCTGGTTCCTGCCGCCCTTCGGCACGCGCCGTTCGAGCCCGGAGGAGAAGGTCACCCAGCTGCTGCCGGTCTTCCGCTACGCCAGCCAGACCCCGGAGAAGGGCCCCGACACCTGGTCGTTGCTGACCCTGCCGGGCATCTATTGGGCCAAGACCCCCAACGGCGAGACGCGCCGGGCCTGGCTGCCCTTCGCGGGCGTGCTCGAGCACTTCTTCTCCTACGACCGGATCGAGTTCGTGCTCTTTCCGCTGTTCATGCGCACCGTGCGCAACGGGCGCACCTCCTACCACTTCCTGTGGCCGATCTTCAGCCTGGGCACCGAGGCCGGCGGCACCGCCTGGCGCGCCTGGCCCCTGGTCACGAACAACCGCTGGGAGGGCCGCTACGAGCGCTGGTCCTTCCTCTGGCCGTTCTTCAGCCACCAGGAGAACGACCTGAACAAGCCCGACGCCGAGAAACAGCGAGCCTGGATGATCTGGCCGCTGATCGGCAAATCCAGCCGCGAGAGCAGCCGCGCGTGGACCTTCCTGTGGCCCTTCTTCGGCTACAGCTCGGACGACGACACTGGCTTCTGGGCCTGGGATGGCCCCTGGCCCTTGGTCATGTTCCAAGGCGGCGATCCCGCTCGCGCCAAGCGCCAGCGCGTCTGGCCGCTCTATAGCTACTACGAGGGCGACGGCCTCAAGTCGCGCTACTTCCTCTGGCCGCTCTTCAACGTGCGCGAAGAGGAGTACCCCGAGTACAGCAAGAAGACGCGCTACCTCTTCCCGCTCTGGCACGGCTGGGAGCGCACGCGCGAAGCGGACGGCCTGAAGTCGCGCTGGCGCAAGGCCTGGCCCCTCTTCCGCTCCTTTAAGGACGAGGTCGCCGACGAGGAAATGCTCGCCTTCCCGGCGCTCAATCCCTTTTGGCGCCTACAGTTCGTGGACGAGCACTACACGTGGATGTGGGAGCTGTGGACCCAAGAGCGGCGCTTCGACCAGGTGCGCGAGCGCGCTTGGCTCGGCCTTTGGCACCGGGAAAAGGACCGCGACGAGGATCGCAGCTCCCTCAGTGGCCTGTGGGCCCAGCGCGAGTACAGCCGCCGCGGAGTTCCCGTGAGTGAGACCTCCCTACTGTTCGGACTGCTCCGTTGGCGACACGAACCGGGCCAGGGCCGCACCCTACTAGCACCCGCCTTCCCGGGACCCGGCTGGCCCCTGGAGCGAACCCCCAGCAGCCTGCCCTCCCTGGATCAAGCGCCCCCGGCCCCCGCCGTGGACAACTAGAGCAACGCCGCTCGCGCCTCCCCCCATGCCCACCTTCGCTGCACTACCCGCCTACTGGGGTGACCTCATGACCCTGGCCTTCCTGGTCAGCCTGGTCTACGTGGTCTGGAACGTTGTGCGGCTGCGCGCTTTCCTCGACGAAATTGGCGCGTGCATGACGCTCTTCGCCGGCGTCTGCGTGCGGCTGGGTCACCTGCCCAAGCGCCGCCACTGGCTGGTGGCGCAACTCTACGCAGCCGGCATCGCCAACCTGCACGTGGTGCTGCTGGTAGGCCTGTTCATCGGCATGATCCTGTGCCTGCAGACCGGCATCGAGCTGGCACGCTTCGGACAGCAAGATCAGATCGGCGTGCTGGTGGCCACGGGCCTAGCGCGCGAAATGGCGCCCTTCGTCACGGCGGTGATTCTGGCCGCGACCTTTGGCTCCGCCCTGGCCGCCGAGCTAGGCACCATGGCCGTCTCCGACGAGCTGGCCGCCCTCGAGGTCATGTCCGTCGACCGCGTATCTTTCCTGATCCTCCCGCGCGTGGTGGCCCTGGCCATCATCTGCCCCATGATGACCGTGCTGTGCAACGCCATCGGCGTGCTCGGTGGCGGCTTCGTGGCAGACGCGCAACTGGACGTAAGTTGGAGCATGTACATGGACTCCGTGTGGTTCGCGCTCGAGGATGTGGGCGAGTTCATTCCCCTGCCCAAGGACATGTACGCCGGCCTGCTCAAGTCCTTCGTCTTTGGCATCCTGATCGCAGTCATCTCCTGTCACTCGGGCCTCAAGGCCCGCGGCGGCGCACTGGGCGTGGGCCGCGCGACGAGCACCGCCGTACGCGACTCCACCATCGCCGTAATCGTCTCCAACTACTTTATGACTTGGTTCCTCTACCAGGCCTGACCATGACGGCACCCGACGTAATGGTCCGCATCGAGGACCTGCACAAATCATTTAGCGGCAAGGTGATCCTCAACGGCATCGACTTCGAGTTGAAGCGCGGTCGTTGCTTGGGCCTCATGGGCGGCTCCGGCTCGGGCAAGTCCGTGACCCTGCGGCACGTGATCGGCCTGATGCAGCCCGACTCCGGGCTCGTGGAAGTCATGGGCCAAGACATGGCCAGCATCTCGAACCATGACCTGAGCGAGCTGCGCAAGGACATGGGCTACGTGTTCCAGGAAGGCGCGCTGATCAACTGGCTGACCGTGGCCGAGAATCTAGCCTTGCCCCTGCGCGAGAACACCAAATTGCACAACGACGAGATCCTCGGCAAGGTGCACGAGAAGCTCGCCCTGGTGCGCATTCCGGACTCGGGCGACAAGTTCCCTTCCGAAATCTCCGGCGGCATGAAGAAGCGCGTTGGCCTAGCTCGCGCGCTGATTACCGACCCGGATCTGATTCTCTACGACGAGCCCAACGCAGGCCTCGACCCCGAGATCAGCCGTGCGATCAATCGCTTAATGCGCGATGTCTCCGACGAGCTAGGGGTCACATCCCTCGTGGTCGAACACCGCGTCGAATGCCTAGAAACAGTGGCGGACGAGGTGGCCTTCCTGCTCGACGGCAAGGTCCACCTGCAAGCCCCCGTGGACGAGTTCTTCTCGCACACGGATCCGAAACTCCGACAATTCCTGGGTACCTGACCCAAGCGCCATGAGTCCCCAACGCCACGCAGCCCTGGGCATGTTCTTCCTCGTAGTAGTCGGTGTACTCGGCTACTTCACCTTGTTCAAAACCGACTTCTCCATCGGCGAGGAGAAGTACGAAATGACAGCCTGGTTCCCGGACGCCAACGGCCTGCGCAAAGGCGACGCCGTGCGGGTTGCGGGTGTGCGCTGGGGCAAAGTCTCCCAGTTGATCTACGACCCCGTCACTACGGATCTCTCGCACCGCATCCGCGTCGACGTAATCCTCGACAACAAGGTCGACCTGTTTGCCGATCACCAAATCATGGTGCGCAACTCATCGATCCTCGGCGGCAAGGTGCTCAACATCGAGCCAGGCATGCCGGGTACGGGCCCGCGCACGCCGGGCGATCTGCTAGGCAGCGTAGAGAACGACGCCGTGGCAGCCCTGGGCAAGATGGTCGAAGAGAACCGCGAGACGCTCAAAACGGCCATCTCCGAAGCATCCCTACTGATCGAAGAAGCCCGTACGGGTGATGGTCTCCTGGGCGCTCTGATCGGCGATCCGGAACTACGCGACGAGGTCAAGAGCACCGTCACCAGCATCAAGAGCACCTTCGATGGCATCGACTCGGTCATCGAGGATGCGCAAGCGGGCAAGGGCACCCTGGGCAAGCTGCTAACGGACGATACGCTCTACAACGACATCCAGAAGCTCTCCACCGATTTGGCCAGCGCCGCCGCCGATGCGCGGCTGCTGTTCAAGGACGCACGCGAAGGTGAGGGCGTGATCGGCATGCTGATCAATGACAAAGAGCTCGCCGCACGCACGCGCACTGCGGTCGACGACATCGCCGAGATCACCCGCGGCCTACGTGCCGGCGAAGGCACCATCGGCTCACTCCTGAAAGACTCCGCCGTGGCGGACAACCTCAAAGAGATCACCGCTTCCCTGACCAGCAGCGAAGGCACCCTGGGCGCCCTGATCAACGACCGCGAGGTCTATGACAAGGTGCTCGCCATCGCCAACGACATCAAGGCCTTCTCGGACGCCCTGGCGAACGGCGAGGGAACCATAGCCAAGCTGCTCAACGACGACGAAATCTACGTGGAGCTGCGCAAGGCCCTGCGCACCCTGACCGGCACCCTCGAGGAAGCCCGCGAGGCCGCCCCCATCTCCGCCTTCCTGCAAGCCTTCGCCGTCGGCTTCTGAGCGGCGGACGGCGGGGCTGAGCGAAGAGGCAGGTCTTGGACCGCCGGCGCCCAGCCACAGACCGGAGGCTGACGATGGGAGGTTCAGGGCTGGAGCGGATGCACGGGCCGTCCGCTGCTGCCGGCGCTCGTGACCGCCGGAGCCGGCCCCTGGCCGGGGGAGCGCAGGGCGCCTCTAACTAAACCGTGCAATCGGTCCACCATGGCGACGCGCCAGTCAGCCACGGGGAGACCCACGAGCCGCTCCAATAAACGGGTGAGCAATCGCCGCATCGAGCCATGCATGGGCATGTCGAGTTGTGATGAATGCGGTTGTGCGCCTGACCCCATTCATCACATGATCCCATTCGTCACAGCTCGTTGGTGATCCTGAACGAGCGTGGATCTTGATTCAGCAGCAAAACCGTCCCCAGCCCGCTCCGTGACCGACATGCCCAATAAGTGCCGCAAGCGGCGCCTATTGAACCAGGAGCGTGTCGCGCATAGCCGAGTTTGCGAGGCATGTGCCATTTTTCGCGAGGCAAGGCGCGCCAAGACCCTCGTAACCGTAGCTACCCCGGGTTTGGTGCAACGCAGCATCGCGGATTAGGGCGC